>DYHM01000107.1 GCA_020724125.1 Patescibacteria group bacterium
AATAATTATCTTCGCTGATTCGTTTCTTAATTGACGTTGGTTCGTGTAAAAAATGTATCATGCGAATCTTCATGAATATCATGCGAATCTCCCGAATCGCGAATTATTCAACGGTTTCATCTAAAAAGATTTTAAATTAAAAAATGAAAATAAAAAATTTTAACAAAATTATTGACCAAACAAATATAAATCCTTCGGCAAACAAAGAAGTCATTAAGAAAACTTGTCAGGGAGCAAGGAAATATGGCTTTCGAGGAGTTTGTGTTAATCCGGAATGGGTCAAATTGGTTAGTCAAGAATTAAAAGAAACAGACATTAAGATTATTGCCTTAATTGATCCGCCAATGGGACAAAGTCCTCATTTTAAAAGGATGGAAATGGCAAAAAAGGCAAAAAAAGATGGAGCTGATGAATTAGATTTGGTTATTAATGTCATTGATATAAAATATGAAAGATTTAACGAGGTTTTAAAAGATTTAAAACCAATTTGTCGGCTTTTACCAACTAAAGTGATTATCGGTTCTGGTTATCTAACTGATAAAGAAATTGAAAAAGCTTCTCAAATAGTTAAAAGGGCTGGCGCTTTTTGCGTGAAGACGGCCACTGAAAAAGACCCCTTAGAACACATTGAATTAAAAGAAAAAGCTAAACATTTGCAAATTATGAAAAAAGGAGCACAGGGTTTAAAAATTAAGGCCTCGGGTAAAATTAAAACTATCAGGGACGTTAAAATGATGATTGAGGCGGGCGCTGATATTATTGGCACAAGTTTTGGCGTTGAAATAATAAAAGGATATAAAAGAACTCAAAGAACTCAAAAATGAAAATTGAAAATTATTTTTAATTAGAGTTTCGTGAATTTTCTGAAAAATTTTTACTAATGTTAAAAAATATCTATCCTGGAAAATTTATTGTTTTTGAAGGATTAGACGGTTCAGGTCAAACAACCCAAGCAAATCTTTTAAAGAATTTTTTATTAAAAAGGGGCTATAAAGCTATTTTAACCAAAGAACCTACCATAAATTCAGCCGCTGGTAAAGAGATTAGAAAAGTTCTTGATAAAGAGAAAAAAATTTCAGCCGCGAAACTTCAGCAATTTTTTGCCTTAGATCGAAAAAAACATTTAGAAAAGGAAATTATTCCTAATTTAAAAAGAGGGGCAATTGTTATTTCTGATCGTTATTTTTTTTCTTCTTTTGCCTATGGCGGAGCTGATGGTTTAAGTTTAAGAAGGTTAATAAAATTAAATGAAGAATTTTTATTGCCGGATTTAACTTTTATTTTTAAAATTTCTCCCGCTACTTGTATTAAAAGAATAAAGAAACGCGGGAACAAAAGAACTCTTTTTGAAAAAAAACAGAAACTAAAAATGGTTTTGGGGTTTTACGAAAATTTGGCGAAAACTTTTAAGAATATCAAAATAATCAATGGCGAGAAAACAATCAAGCAGGTTTTTTCTCCAATAAAAGAAATTATTCTCCGAGAATTAAACTCAAAACTTAAAGTTTAAAAGTCAAAACTACAATTTAAGAGTCGAAACTAATATTAGCAAGAAATTAATAGAAATTAATAGAAATTAGCAGAGATTGATAGAAATTAATAGTTTTGAATTTTGAACATTTAAATTTTGGATTTACTCGCCCGCCTAAGTTTTACGAAGCAAAACTTAGGCGGGCGAAGATTTAGAATTTTGTCTTTTGGATTTATTAAATTTTGGGTTTATTAAATAAGGTATTTTTGGTTTTTGGTTTTTGATATATTTATTAAAGGGAGACCAAAGGGATTTGCACCCTCCCTAACAACTCCACAGGTTGTTGTGCTGCTACTACACTATGATCTCCAAATCGCCCTCACCAGGATTCGAACCTGGACCACAGGCTTAGAAGGCCTATGTTCTATCCATTGAACTATGAGGGCAAAAAAA
>DYHM01000108.1 GCA_020724125.1 Patescibacteria group bacterium
ATTTTCATCCTAAGAACAATGTGATTCATTTTAGCTGTGGAGAATGGACTCATTGTTTTTATTTTTCTGGTGTAGATAGTGAAGAAAATCCTCTTTATCCTTCCAACAGAGCTTTTTTAGAAAATATTCCTTCACCGGATGGAAAAACTTTGACTTTTACTATTCCTTATAGTTTGAAGGGAAGTATTGGAATAGGCCTGCCAGAAAAACCAGATGAAATATATTATGAAGAAGTATTCTTGCCAGTAGGTGAAATTGATATTGCTGTATCCCGTAAGGGAGGAGATATATTTGATTCTATAAAGTTTATCGTAGAATCAAAAGGAAAAACCAGGATAGAACAAGTGAAAGAGAAATTACTTAAAGAATTATTGACTATTGAAGGCGTTGTTGGTGGAGGGATTGGTATGTGTAGAGTAGAATGGGAAGTGCCCATGCCAGAAGTAGAACCAAAAGTAGAAGTTCCCAGCACAATAGACCATCTCTGCATAAAAGTTTATTTAGAAAAAGATTCACCAGAGCTGAGAAAACAAATACCTTCAGAAATCGAAGGGTTCAAAGTAGATATTGAAGCAACAGAACTAATTGAAGCATTACCTAAATAAATATTTTTTTCGTTGATTTTCAATTCAACAATAAAAAAGAACTAAAACTTGATAAAAATGAAAGGTATTATTTGTTACTATTCAGGTTCTGGCAATACCAAATTAGCCTGTGAGTATATTGTAAAGAACATCAAAGACGTGGAAATAGATTTATTCAACATTGCGAAAGATGGTATTCCTGATTTAGAGCAGTATGATATTGTTGGATTCGCTACTTTTGCCAACGTACTTGGACCACCATATTTAATGCAAACTTTTATAAAAAGACTGCCACGCCAGAAAGACAAGCCTGCCTTTGTGTTTAACACTTACGGGTTCATTAGCGGCAAGACACTCAAAATACTTGGTAAATGGGCGGTTGCAAAAGGATTTAGGGTTATCATAGGCCACTCACTTCATACACCAGAAAACTGCCCACCAATGATTGTCAGTGGTAGGGGTAATGAACAAGCACCTAATAAGAAGGAGCTGGAAGATTTTAACAACTTTATTTCTGAACTCTCCCAACTTATAGAAAGCAAAGGAGTCAGACAAAAGAAAATAAAAATTGGGTTGTTAAATAGCTTGTTGCCGGTCTTACCCCACACTGTGATACGAAAGGTAATGGGCAAAAAATATGTTGACGCATCGCTTTGTGTGGAATGTGGAACGTGTGAAAAAGTATGCCCATATGGAGCAATTAAACTTAAGCCAAAGCCTATTTTTGATATGAGTAAATGTTATGGATGCTGGGCTTGTTACAATCATTGTCCCAATAAGGCAATCTACGCCAAAAAATGCAGGGGAATTGGCCATTATCCAGAACCCAATAATCAATTGAAGGAAAAATTGAAAATCTAAGAAAAAATTCCTAAAGAAAAACTAATTACAAAAAAGCAAAGAGGTCGTTGATTTTGAAAAGCATTTAGTTAGATTATAAAGGAGGATATGGTATGAGATCGTATAAATTAGCTTTATTTTATGGATTTTTAGTCTGGTTGATACTATTTATAGTTGCATTTCTGATTTCCCCGATTAGAACTTCCAACCGTGCTTTATTCGAATCAATCATGCCTGTTATTGTGACGATGTGTGTAGTGCTTTTTTCGGTTTCTTATTTTAGGAAAGTAAAAGCAGACTTTTTTAAAGAGGGAATTTTACTTGGTATAATCTGGTTGGCTATCTGTTTGATTATAGATCTGATGATGTTTATGCTAAAAAGCCCAATAAAGATGACTCTTTTAGATTACATGATGGACATAGGATTAACATATTTAACGATACGTTAAGGTGTAAAATGCTTAACGTATGCAAATAAAAATACATAA
>DYHM01000109.1 GCA_020724125.1 Patescibacteria group bacterium
AAAGAATAAATTTGACCCGAGAATATTGTTTCTATTAAAATTAAACCTCAATAATTTTTTTCTTTAAAATGAGACGGAACTAAACAGAACCAACAGAAGACGACCTCCTGTAAAACTTGCAAAGAGTCATTCTCTGATTTTTTGTGATGCAAAAAATTTGAAATGATAATTTTAGACATGCGAGATATAAAAAAAAATAGACTTGTCTTTTTTTTCTTGACGAAGTATATATTTTTTGCAAAAATGCTAAAAATACGATTAAACCGAAAATACGATAATTTTAAATTTATGTTAATTGACGCTCACGCTCATTTGAACTTTAACGCTTACAAAGAAGATGTTGATGAAGTAATTAAAGAGTGTTTGGAAAACGAAATTTGGATTATTAATGTTGGTTCTCAATACACTACTTCTCGCCGGGCAGTAAGAATTAGTCAAAAATATAAAACAGGAGTTTACGCAAGCATCGGTCTTCACCCTCTTCATTTAGAAACCAAATTAGTGAAACTTAAAGAAGACCCTCAAGAAGTTGAATTTGAAACCAGGGAAGAAGAGTTTGATTATCAAAAATACAAAGACCTTACCCTTCCGGGGTTTGATGAAAAAGGAAAAATAAAGGCAATTGGCGAAATCGGTTTGGATTATTATTATAAACCGAAATCAAAAGAGAAATTAAGAATTTTTAAGGAGAAACAGAGAACCGCCCTCGATCAACAAATAATATTGGCAAAAGAATTAAATCTACCAATAATCTTTCATTGTCGGGCAGCCCATAATGATTTAATAGAGGTTTTAAAATCCGAAATGAATTCAAAATTGCGAGGTGTTATTCATTGTTTCACCGAGGATTGGGAAAAGGCAAAAGAGTATTTGGATTTAGGATTTTATCTTGGTTTTAACGCCCTGATTTTTAAACTAAACTTAGATGAAATTATAAAAAAAATTCCCGAAGAAAGAATTTTATTAGAAACAGATTGTCCCTATCTATCTCCGCCCGGCTACCCAAAAAAAAGAAACGACCCTTTGTCTTTAAATTATATTGTTCAAAAAATCGCTGAAATTAAAAATGTTAGTTATCAAAAAATAGCCGAAATTACCACTGAAAACGCTAAACGATTATTTGGATTAAAAACTTAAAAATTAAAAATTCCAAATCTTTAAAAACAATTTTTAATTTCGTTTAATTATTCCCTTGTAAAAAATCACAAAATGTGTTATATCGTCTATGTTTTTTGAATCACCTTACCTTGACATTTATACATACGTGTCTCAGGGGCGTTTTTCTTGGGTAAACGAACCGGTTGCAAATAACTACAGCTCGCGGGGTTAAACATACAAACGTTTAATCCCGCTTTTTTTATCCCACTGTGTTATAAGCTCATTGATATTTTTTTTTCTGGACTGTCTGAGTTTACCGCCCAATAAAGAGCATTGAGAAAAAAGACGGCGCGCGCAAATTGATATTTTTCCTGAAATAACTTTTTATTTTTTATAAGATTAGATTTTAAAATCGCGATGATTAGTTTGTCCATGTAATCAGCCTCAAATGATTCATCAATCCATTGCCCTTGGTAGTCCTTCGCGCATTCTCGATAATAAAAGAGACGAAAGAGATCATGGCTAGGATCACCGAATAGCGCCAATTCCCAATCAAGAACTCCGGTTAAGTTTTTGCTATCAGTGAGTAGGTTATGAATAATAAGATCTCCATAGACGAGAACTATTCTTTCTCTATTGCAAAATAAATTTCTATCCTCAGTTTTATCAATAACTAATAATGAGCGGCGCACAAAACTTTAATTCTTTCATAATCTATCATTTTCATAAGATGTCTTGCAAAATAACTTAGAAAATCGTGATTTCTCTTTTTAAATAAAGG
>DYHM01000110.1 GCA_020724125.1 Patescibacteria group bacterium
TCACAACAGTAATTGCAAAAGCTTCAGGAACATTCTCAACAACATTTATTGTTAACTCACAATCATCGGGAAGTAAGCAGATAACAGCCTCAACCATAAATGAACTAAATATTACAAAATATAGAAATAATCTACCAGCAACATTTACTATAAGTGGTGCAAGAATAACGGTTGTTACTCCTTTACTTGGTTCAATCTCAACAGTTGTTACAGTAGAGGGTGTTGGGTTTGATGGTTTATCAGAGGTTCAAATAGACTTTGGAACACAAAAGACCATAACAACAACTATAACTAATAATCAAGGAACATTCTCAACAACATTTATTGTTAATACCCAACCACACGGAACAACTGCCATAACAGCATCAACAACAAATGAAAACGATAAAAGTGGTACCTCTTTCTTCATCACAGGTGCATATATTATCAGTATTTCTCCACCAAAAGGCTCTGTGGGAACAATAGTAACTATAGAAGGTATTGGCTTTGAAAGCAGGGGAACTATTACCATTGACTTTGGAACACATCTTACCATAGCAACAGTGATTGCCAAAGAATCAGGCACATTCTGCACAACATTTATTGTCTCAACCCAACCACACGGAACAACAAACATAACTGCACATTCTCAACAGGAAAGCAACACAAACATTACTACATTCTTCATAACAGGTGCCTACATTATCAATATTCAACCAACACAAGGCTCTGTGGGAACAACAGTAACCATAAGCGGTGTTGGATTTGAAGCAAATGGAACTGTAACCATTGACTTTGGAACACATCTTACCATAGCAACAGTAATTGCAGAACTATCAGGCACATTCTGCACTCAATTCTTTGTTTCAACCCAACCACATGGAACTGTATACATTACTGTCTATACCATAAATGAACAAAATATAACTAAAGATAGGGATGGTAATGTCATACAATACTTAATTACTGGTGCATATATTATTAGTGTTTATCCATTAGAAGGCTCTGTGGGAACAACAGTAACCATAGAAGGCATTGGCTTTGAAAGCAGGGGAACTATTACCATTGACTTTGGAACACATCTTACCATAGCAACAGTGATTGCCAAAGAATCAGGCACATTCTGCACAACATTCATTGTCTCAACCCAACCACATGGAACAACAAACATAACTGCACATTCTTTAAACGAAAGCAATACAAACATTACCACATTCCTCATAACAGGTGCCTATATCATAAAGGTCTTCCCAAGTTCTGGTTCTATAGGAACTACTGTAACTGTAATCGGTGTTGGATTTGATTATGGATCAGTTACTATTGACTTTGGAACACATTATACCATTGCCACAGTTCAGGCATTTCCAACAGGCACATTCTCCGTTACATTCATTGTCTCAACCCAACCACATGGAACAACAAACATAACTGCACATTCTTTAAATGAAAGCAATACAAATATTACTACCTTCTTCATCACAGGTGTCTATATTATCAGGGTATTACCAAACTCTGGTTCTGTATCAACAGTAGTTACAGTAGAAGGTATTGGTTTTAATGCCAGTGTCATTCTTCAAATAGACTTTGGAACAAAGAAGACAATAACAACAGTAGTTGCCGCGACTTCAGGCACATTCTCAACCACATTTATTGTTAATACACAAACAGGTGGAATAAAGGCTATTACAGTCTTTGATATTGCAGATATACCAAACAAAGCCACTTCAATCTTCAACATACAGGGAAAGATTACATTCAGGAATCCGACTTCAGGCTTTGTTGGTTCAATTATAACCATAGAGGGAAGGGGATATACAGGCTCTGTAACCATTCACTTTGGAACACATATGACCATAACAACAACAGTTAC
>DYHM01000111.1 GCA_020724125.1 Patescibacteria group bacterium
CGGGTCGTAAATAGTAACTGGGTTAATAACAGCTGGGTTAGATTTACATTTTATAAACTCGCTCCAGCTGATTTCTAAACCGCTTTTCGGTAGTATGTCCTCTTTTTGTTTTTCCTCCCAAGCTCTTTTAATTTTTTCCCAAATCTCTTTTAATTTTTCTTTATCAAATTCCTTGGCAATCTCTGTAAGTCTAGTTATGGCTTCGCGGGAAGAATACAACCCCTTAAAAAATAGAGTGCCGGATTTAATACCCAAAAGAATCCAATAGATATCGTAGATTTCTTCTAGGGTGGTAATTAAGTCGCCTCTTTCTTTATCGCAAACCTTTCTGACCTCTTGTAAAGAATTATTGGCTGATTCTGATGTTAAATCAGGAATGCCTTCAATAGATGTTTGATCGTCCTTCCAGCCAGGACAATATTCTTTAAGTTCCCCAATATTCGCTCTTGCTGTTTTGCATTTAGCTGAATCCGTACTTTTATCGCAATTGTTTTGCAACGCTTTTTGCAAAATTTCCTGATAAAAATCGCATGGTTCTATTAATGAATCCTGATTATCCCGATAATCTGTTTCCGCTTTGCCGCGACAAATTTTTTCAACACACTGCGTTATTCCATTATGTCTTATGTATTCTCCATCAGTTTTCTCAAGTTCCTCAAAACCACTCAGCGATAAATTTGGACACTGGTCTTTATTAACAAATTCTTTGGCCTCGTTAATTTCATTCATTAAGTTCTGATGTTCTATTGGGCCGCAGCCGGTTCCGGTTTTTTCTTTTCTTTTGTCGCAAATTTTATCAGCGCACTTTTCAGCGTAATCTTCTTTCTCCCAATCCCAATTTTCTTGAGCGCATTCAGTATAGGTTTTATCTTTAAAAACTATTTTTTCAAATTTGGCGATTTGTTCCCATAATTTTAATTTTGGTTGAAGATTTTGAAGATTTTGACATTTATAAAGAAGAAGGGATGAACCGGGAGAACCGGGAGAAATGGGAGAAATGGTTGAACATTCGGTCAGAGCTTGTGATTCTTGGTCGTCGCCTATCACCACTTCGTTAAACAAAGATTCAGCGTCAGTTCTAATGACTTCATTGGAACATCTTTGATTAATTTCATTTTCTTTATTTTTTTGACATAATTTAAGCAAGGCTTCGTCTATGCTTATTGATGGGTCAGCCGGCTCGCACCCGATTTGGGTAATGATAGATCTGCCTGTCCTGCTACATTTTCCTAGCTTTTCATCAAGGCCTGTTTTTTCGTTATAACAAGTATAGGTCTTTGCTGTGCATTCTTCATTTCGGTTTGAAGTGTTAGACCAGTCATGAAACGGCATAACACACGAATGACCGCAAATATTACCTTCTTTCGCAGTCTCGCAGGCGCACGTCCTCGTATCTGACTCATCAGCACACGCGCCGGATATCCAATTACCATCTACCCCACATTGATAAGTACCACCTGTAGATCTTTCTTTCTCATAGTCGGCGTTTCCCCAACAATTATCACAGTTAACACAAACACGATAACTTTTTGTCGCGCTCCAATACTGACTTGCGCTTGGATACGGCTTCCATCTAGGCGGACAACTACTTCTATTAAATCGGAAAAACTTTGCCTTTGCTAAATCTTGAGCCACATTGCCATTTTCATCCATTGGTTCTAATCCAGCTAAATTTATACACTTACAGGCTTCTTCTATCTCTTTGGGTTCACCCTTTAAAACAAGGTCTAAAACCCGACAGCCAGCTCTAATTTTTTCATTGCCAAAAACTTTAAATTCTAAATCTGAAATACCATTAATTACAACATTCACTTTTTGACT
>DYHM01000014.1 GCA_020724125.1 Patescibacteria group bacterium
TATGGCATCAATTTACTAAAATTCACAAAAAACTTTATTAAACAACATCTTTAATGTTTTGGGATGAGTTCAATGTATTTCTACCTAAACCCTACATTAACTACTTTGTCTTAACTGAATGGAATCTTAAACAAGAACAACTTTACATCTATATTTAAAAAAGAACAAAAATCTAAAATGATTAAAAAACTATCATTCAAAATTAATCCAACATCGAAACAGAAGCGCTACGATTTCATATGACATTCAACCTTAGAAATTAGAAATTTAAAAACGTTTAAATATGCTTATTGAACATCAACAATTAAAATCTTTTTTACTTGACGCTGGTTTAATCACGGAAAATCAGTTTGATCAGGCCTTAAAAATAGCTAAAAGGGAAAAGAAAAAAATTGAAGAAATTTTAGTCAGTAAAAAATTAATCAATCAAGAAGATCTCAATAAACTGAAAGCCTATATTTTAGGCATTCCTTATATTTCATTAGAAGAGGAAATTGTCGACCCTGAGATTTTAAAAATTATTCCCGAACCTATTGCTAAGAAAAATAATATCGTGGCTTTTAAGAAAAAGGGACAGGAATTGCAAGTGGCTATGCTTGACCCTGAGGACCTGAAAATTATTGATTTTATTAAAAAGAAATCTAATCTTAAAATTCTGCCTCGTTTGACTAATAAAAAAAGCATTGAAAATATTCTTTCTCAATACCAAGAAAGTCTTCAGGCGAAGTTTGGGAAGTTTCTAAAGAAAGAAACGGAAGAGATAATAAAAGAAACCGAAGAGATAAAAACAGTCTTCCCGGGAGAAATAGTGGAAGAAAAAGCGGATTTAGAAAAAAAAGCCCAAGAGATTTCTATAATTAGTATTATTGATACTATTCTTAACCGGGCTATCTTAAGGAAAGCGTCGGATATTCACATTGAACCAATGGAAAAAGAAATTTTAATCAGATACCGAATCGATGGAATTTTGCGCGATGTTATGATTCTTCCGGTTAGTCTTAAATCAGGAATTGTTGCCAGGATTAAAGTTTTAAGCAATCTTAAATTAGACGAGCACCGCCTGCCCCAAGACGGCCGTTTTAAAATAGAAACTGAAAATTATAAATATTCTTGTCGGATTTCTATCTTGCCGGTACACTATGGAGAAAAAACCGTTATCAGACTTTTGTCTGAAACCGCCAAACCGCTCACTCTTGAAGTGTTAGGCTTAAGAGGTTTAGGATTAGAAAAAATGCAAAGGAGTTTAAAAAAACCTGTTGGAATGATTTTAGTCACTGGTCCCACCGGCTGCGGCAAAACCACCACTCTTTATTCGGTAATGGCTATTCTTAATAAACCAGAAGTTAATATATCCACAGTTGAAGACCCAATAGAATATTGCATGCCTAAAATCAATCAGACTCAGGTTAATCCCCAAATCGGCTTAACTTTTGCCAATGGCTTGAGGGCTTTATTAAGACAAGACCCCAATATTTTAATGGTTGGAGAAATTCGAGACAAAGAAACTGCTTCTTTGGCTATTAACGCTGCTTTGACCGGACATCTTGTTCTTTCCACCCTTCACACCAATTCAGCAACCGGCGCTATTCCTCGTCTTCTTGATATGAAAATTGAACCGTTTCTGCTTTCTTCAACTTTAAATTTAATTTTAGCCCAGAGATTGGTTAGAAGACTTGTTGATGAAAAACAGGAATATAAATTAAATAAAGAAGAATTAGAAAATCTCTCTAAATACTGCGATTTAAAAAAAATAGAAGAAATTTTACGGAAAGAAAAACTCCTAACAGAAAAACAAACTCTTAGTGATATTAAATTTTATCGGCCCCAACCAAGCAAAAAAGCCCCCGAAGGATATAAGGGAAGAATTGGAATTTACGAAGTTTTGGAGGTTTCTGAATCTATTAAAAATCTTATTCAGAAAAAAGCCAGCGCTGATGAGATTCAAAGAAAAGCCCAAGAAGAAGGAATGAGATTAATGATTGAAGATGGTTTCATTAAAGCCGGTTTGGGTCTAACTTCCATTGAAGAGGTTTTACGAGTAATTATTGAGTAAAAACATGAAACATGAAGCATGAAGCATAAAACATAAAACATGAAACATGAAACATGGAGCATAGAGCATGAGACATGAGACATAAAAAATATATATGAATCCATTAGTTTCTTTAGCAAAAACGGCTGTTGAAAATTATATTAAAGAAAGAAAAGTTATTTCTTCGGCTGAGAATTTACCAGAAGAATTTTTAAAGAAACAAGCAGGAACTTTTGTTACCATTTTAAAAAAACAAGGTGAAAAATCTGAATTGCGAGGTTGTATCGGAACCTATCTACCCGCTAAGAAAAATATCGCAGAAGAAGTTATTTATAATGCCATTGCCGCGGCCGCTGATGATTATCGTTTTGGGCCGATTCAAGAAGATGAATTCCCTAAACTTTCTTATGTTGTTTATATTTTAAGCGAACCAGAATTTATTTTAACCAAAGAAATTTCTGATTCATTAGAACTTTTTTTTCAAAAAGTTAAAACAAAACTTGATCCTAAAAAATTTGGAATTATTGTAAAAACTCATCCAATTTTATCTTTAAAAAACCTAAACGAGCAAAGCAAGACCAATGTAATATTTAATGGCCATTTTATTCCTAAAAGCGGTCTTTTATTGCCAGACATTGAAGGTATTGATACAATTGAGAAACAGGTTTTCATTGCTTGTCAGAAAGCAGATATTGATTTAACAAAAGAAAAAATTTTAATATACCGTTTTAGCGTTGAGCAACAAAAAAATGGGCAATAAAATAATTTGCTATTCTATTATTTAAGTAATGGTTTTAGAAAAAAGAATGATTTTTAATAAAAGGCAAGTCAAGAGATTTATTATTTTTTGAATAAAAAATATCCTTGTAAAAAATCTTCTCTTTTTTAAATACCTTTTAAACTATGATAAAAAAAATCTATCTTGATTATGCCGCGACCACGCCCGTTGACCCACGAGTAATTCGGGCGATGCTTCCTTATTTTTCCAAGAAATTTGGAAATACAATGTCTTTACATTCTTTCGGCCAAGAGGCAAAACGGGCGTTAGAAGAGAGTCGGGAAATAGTGGCTGATTTAATAAAAGCAAAACCCAATGAGATAATTTTTACCAGTTCAGCCACTGAGAGCAACTGTTTAGCTTTAAAAGGGATTGCCTTTGCCAATAAAAATAAGGGTAAGCGCGTTATAATTTCTTCAATTGAACATTCCTGCATTATGGAAAGCGCTAAATGGTTAGAAACCCAAGGGTTTGAAATAACCAGATTACCGGTTGATAAATATGGTTTGATTAATCCTGAAATTGTTAAAAAAGCAATTAAAAAAGAAACAATTTTGGTCTCAATAATTCACGCTAACAACGAAATTGGCGCAATTCAGCCTATTAAAAAAATAGGGGAAATTATTAAAAGTCAAAAATCAAAAGTCAAAAGTCAAATCTACTTTCATACTGACGCTGCCCAGAGTTTCGGGAAAATTCCGATTGATGTCAATAAAATGAATATAGATTTATTGACTGCCTCTTCCCATAAAATATACGGACCAAAAGGAGCAGCTTGTTTATTTATCAAAGAGGGAACAAAAATTGAACCAATTTTACATGGGGGCGGTCATGAAGCGGGATTGAGGTCTTCCACGGTAAATGCGCCGGCAATTGTTGGGTTCGCTGAGGCCTGTAAAATTTGTAAAAGAGAAATGGAAAAAGAGATTAAGAGATTAAGTAAATTAAGAGATAAATTAATAAAAGGAGTATTAACAAAAATCCCTGGTTCTTATTTAAACGGTCATTCAAAAAATAGATTACCCAATAACGTTAATTTTTGGTTTGAGTTTGCGGAAGGCGAATCAATGGTTATTCAGCTTGATTTACTGGGTATAGCGGCTTCTACCGGCTCTGCCTGTTCTTCGGCGAAATTAGAGCCCTCTTATGTTCTTTTGGCAATCGGATTAAAACCAGAACAAGCCCATGGCTCTTTAAGGTTAAGTTTGGGCCGTTGGACAAAAGAAAAAGACATTGATTATGTCTTGAAAATTCTTCCGGAAATTATTAAAAAACTCAGAAAAATTTCACCCTTTAAGAAAAGTCAATTTTGATTGTTTTTAAAACCCCGGCGCCTTAGGGCGGTTAGAAGCTTTAAACAACATCTTTAATAAACCATTTGGTTGCCTTTTTAAATGATTTGACACGAGAATCCGTGTTAAATTTGTCGTACCAATATGATAATGTCATAGTTGAGCAATTTAAAAATATCAGGGTTTGAAGCGATTTGCCATAATTTTTTTTAAGTAAAATCATTCATTAATTTTACTTAATTCTACGATCGTAGAATTAAGTAAAATATCAGAATTGAACTTTAGTCTTGTTTTTATTATAATTAGATAAGTGTCGCATATTAAGACCTATGAAAAAAATCTCCACGCCTTCTGTGGGGTATTTTGAGAAGACGTGAGGATAAATTGAATTTATGAAATTTACCCATCTTCATGTTCATTCGCATTACTCGCTTTTAGACGGTCTGCCGAAAATCAACGAAATTTTGGATTATATTCAAGAATTAGGCATGGATTCCTGCGCCTTGACCGACCACGGCAATCTCTACGGCGCCGTGGAATTTTACAAAGAAGCCAAAAAAAGAGGAATAAAACCAATCATTGGGGCGGAAGTTTATTTATCTCAAGAACGAATGTATCAAAAAAGAGCAAATATTGATAATCTTAATTATCATCTTGTTCTTTTGGTTAAAAATAATGAGGGTTATAGAAATCTAATTAAACTTATTACTCAAGCCAATTTAGAAGGTTTCTATTATAAACCAAGAATTGATGAGGAATTATTGGTTCAACACAGCGCTGGACTGATAGCGCTTTCGGGCTGCCTTATGGGAAAAACGCCTTATTTAATTTCTATAGATAAAATTGAAGAAGCGCGAAAACAAGCTTTAAGGTACCAGGAAATTTTTGGGCCTGGCAACTTTTATTTAGAGATTCAATATCATCCCAATCTGATAAATCAAATAAAAGTAAATAAAACTTTAATTGAATTCTCTAAAGAATTATCTATTCCATTGGTAGCCACTTGCGACGCTCATTATTTAAAACATGAAGACGCCGAAATCCAAGATATTTTAATGTTAATTAATACTAATACAAAGACAGACGACCCGGAGAGATTAACAATGAAGACCGACGATTTTTCTTTAAGAACGCCTCGTGAAATGAAAGAATTGTTTAAAGAGACGTCAATCAGTTTAGAAAACACTCAAAAGATTGTGGAGGATTGCAACTTTGAATTTAATTTGAATCAAATAAAACTTCCTGTTTTTGAAACTCCGGATAATAAATCTCCGAATGAATATCTAAAAGAACTCTGCCGGCGGGGATTAGAAAATCCCAAAAAGAAAATTAAAGATAGATCAGCTGCTGAAAAACGATTAGAATATGAGCTTTCAGTAATTGAAAAAACTGGCTTCGCTTCTTATTTTTTGATTGTTCAAGATTTTGTTAATTGGGCAAAAGAAAACAGGATTATTGTTGGTCCTGGACGAGGCAGCGCGGCTGGCTCGTTGGTCTCTTATCTTCTAAATATCACCGAAGTTAATCCCTTGGAATATAGTTTACTTTTTGAAAGATTTTTAAGCGACGAAAGAATTTCGCTTCCTGATATTGACCTTGATTTCGCCGACCGACGTCGAGACGAGGTTATTTATTATATCGCCGAAAAATATGGTCAAGAAAAAGTGGCTCAAATTATTACCTTCGGAACAATGGCGGCCCGAGCTGTTGTTCGCGATGTTGGTCGAGCAATGAAATTAAGTTATAGTCTTTGCGATAAATTAGCCAAGCTCATTCCTTTTGGTTTTACCCTTGAGCAGTCTTTAGAAAAAATTTATGAGCTCCGTCAATTTTATGAAAGCGATTTAGCGATTAAAAAATTAATTGATGTCTCCAAAAAAATTGAAGGACGAGTTCGACACGCTTCCACTCATGCCTGCGGCGTGGTAATCTCCGAGGAACCGTTAAACAATCTTGTTCCTTTGCAATACCCTACTGGTCAAAAAAAAACAACCATTTGTACTCAATATGAAATGCATTCGATTGAAGATTTGGGATTATTAAAAATAGATATTCTGGGTTTGAAATTTTTGACCATTATTGAAGATACTCTATCGCGCATTTATAAGATTCATAACATTAATGTTGATATTGAAAACCTTTCTTTTGACGATAAAAAAACCTACAAACTATTACAAGAAGGAAAAACAGTCGGTGTTTTTCAATTGGAAAGCGATGGCTTTCAACGATATCTAAAAGAACTAAAACCAACCAGTTTTGAAGATATTATTGCAATGGTCGCCCTATACCGGCCCGGTCCCATGCAGTTTATTCCAGAGTACATCGCCAGAAAGCAAAAAAAGAAAAAAATAGAATACTTAGATCCTCGGCTTAAACCAATTTTAGAGAAAACTCAAGGTATTTGTATTTTTCAGGAACAATTAATGCAAATTACGCGAGAAACAGCAGGATTTACTTTTTCAGAGGCTGATGTTTTAAGAAAAGCAGTCGCAAAAAAAATAAAAACCCTATTAAAAGAACAAGAAAAAAAATTTATCGAAGGAGCAATGGAAAATGGTTTGAAAAAGGAAACTACTCAAAAAATTTGGGATTGGATTTTGCCTTTTGCCCAATATGGATTTAACCAAGCCCATTCCACTGCTTATTCCATGATTAGCTATCAGACAGCTTATCTAAAAGCTCATTACCCAGTGGAATTTATGGCTAGCCTTTTAACCTCGGAAAAAAATGATATTGAAAAAATAGCTTTTTTAATTGAAGAATGTAAAAATATGAAAATTGAGGTCTTGGCCCCGGACATTAATGAAAGTTTTCGAAACTTCTCGGTTATATCCGGTAAAGATAAAATAAGATTTGGACTTTTGGCTATTAAGAATGTTGGCGCCAATCTGGTGGAAGAAATTATAAAACAAAGAGAAAAGGGGGTTTTTAAATCTTTTTCTGATTTTGTTTCCCGGATTGACATAAAAGATTTAAATAAAAAATCATTGGAGAGTTTAATTAAGGCTGGTGTTTTTGATAAGTTTGAAGAAAGAAATAAACTCTTGGAGAACCTGGAAGATGTTTTAAGATTTAATCGCGATGTTAAAAAAATAAATAATTCCAGTCAAAAAACCTTGTTTGAAAAAAGCGATCATTTCAGTCCTGTTTTCAAATTAAAAGAGA
The DNA here is from genome assembly GCA_020724125.1 of Patescibacteria group bacterium. Lineage (GTDB taxonomy): Bacteria > Patescibacteriota > Minisyncoccia > Minisyncoccales > CG1-02-41-26 > DYHM01. The sequence continues at coordinate 7,268 of DYHM01000014.1, forward strand.
CCAAACCAGCCTCTATTCAACAAAAACTTCTCTGGGAAAAAGAATTATTAGGTCTTTATATTTCTTCCCATCCCCTGGAAGAATTCAGGAAAATCTTAGAAAAGAAAACTCTGCCCCTGATGGACTTAAAAGAACATTTGTTTAACCAAAAAATAAGAGTGGGGGGAATAATTTCTTCTATTAAAAAAATTTTAACCAAGAGGGGCGAACCAATGTTATTTATGAAATTAGAGGATTTAACAGCCAAGGTAGAAGTAGTTGTTTTCCCAAGCATAATTGAAAGAAATTCTCTGCCCCTGGAAGAAAATAAAATTGTTTTTATTACCGGTCGAGTAGATAATTATAACGACTCGCCTAAAATAATTGCTGAAAACATTGAAGAAATAATAGAAGAGTAAACCTGAGTAAAGAAATAAATGACTAATTTCTAATGTCTAATCAAATCCCAATAATAATTAGAAATCCTAAATTCAAAATCCTAAATTCTAAACAAACCTTAAATCCAAAATCCCAATAACCAAAACTTGTCTGTTTTGAATTTAGAATTTTGAATTTTGAATTTGTTTAGGATTTAGAAATTAGGATTTGGGATTTTACATTGCCATTTTACATTTTGATTTTTGCATTTTGCATTTTATTGATTTAACAGGACTTACGCGCTTTGAAAATATCAAGTAAAATATAGGCAAAGGTCGCATTTATGAGTAAAACTATAAAACTGCGAAATTATGATGTTATCTTTGTCTAAAAACGTTTTTAACTATCTAAAAGGTCTGATTTGCGTTTTTGAGAATGCCAACTGTGTTTCACTCTCAAGGATTGCTCAATGCTCTCATGACAGTCTCACAAAGATTCTCAATGGTGAGAAGCTTTGTTGGCAAACACTCCTTCAAAGTTTCGCCTTGAGAATCTTTGAGAAACTCCAGGATGGCTATCTGATAATTGATGACACGGTCATCAGTAAAAGATTTGCCAAAAAGATTGAAAATATCTCCTGGGTATTTGACAGCAAGATTGGCAAAAGCATTCTCGGAATAAACTTGGCGATGATCGCTTGGTCGAACGGTCGAATAACCATTCCTTTGGTAATTAGAATAAAGATGTTGTTTAATAATATTTTGAGGTATTTTTATAATTTTTCCCTTTAAAAAACCTTATAAATAAAGGGTTTATAGGGCATCAATTTGCTAAAATTCACAAAAAACTTTGTTAAACAACATCTTTATTTTGGTTTGTTATTCGTAGCTTTGGCGAAGGAAGCTGCGGGGCTTGGACTCGAACCAAGATTAAAGGCTCCAAGGGCCTCTGTGCTGCCATTACACCACCCCGCAATAATAGTTCAAAGTTCAAAATTCAAAGTTCAAAGTTTAAAATTTAAAATCTAAAATAGATAACAGATAACAATTAACGGTTAACAGAGAACAAAGAACAGTTAACAGATAACAGTTAAAAATGCAAAATGGAAAAACCAAAAATAAAAACAAAATAGAAATTAATGGAATTTATGGAAATTTATTGCGTTTTACAATCAGTTTCCATAAATTTTATGAGCGAGGCGAATAAATTTCTATAAGTTTCAAATTTAATTTGGGATTTGGATTTGAGTTTTTAATTTCTGCTACATTTCTATTATTGCTAACTCTAAGGGCAGTTGAGGGATGGAAGCAAATTTAATTCTATTCTCGGCTTCTATGAATTTTTTAAGAAAATTTTTTATTTCTTCTTCTGATAAATCGGTGGCTAATTTTTCTAATTTTTCTTTTTCCTCTTTGTCTAAAAGCAAAGAAATTTCAAATTCCGGGCTGATTTTTAAAAGAAGAATTTCGCGTAAATACTGAATTAAAGATTTAGCAAATTCTTGAAAATCAACTCCCTTAAAAACAATTTCTTCCAAAAAAGCGATTGCCTTTGGGGTTTGTTTTTGGAAAATATAGTCTAAAAATTGAAAAATTATTTTCTTATCAACAATTCCTAAAATTTTTTCTACTGTTTCTTTTTCAAGCGTCCTCTCCGGTCCGGAAAAACTAATTGTTTGGTCAAGTAAGGTTTCTGCGTCTCTGATAGAACCATTGGCTGTTTGAGAAATCAACTGAATCGCCTCTTCTTCAAATTTTATTTTCTCGTTTTCTAAAATTCTTTTCAGTTTATCATTAATTTCTTTTGGTTTCAATCTCCGAAAATCAAATCTTTGGCACCGGGAAACAATAGTCAAAATCATCTTTTGGGGCTCGGTTGTGGCTAAAATAAAAATGGCATGACCTGGCGGTTCTTCCAGGGTTTTTAACAATGCGTTAGCAGCGTCTTTTGAAAGCTGATGAGCTTCGTCTAAAATAAAAACTTTGTATTTTGACCGGGTCGGCATAAAAGAAATACCATCCCGCAAATCTCTTATTTCATCAATCCCCCGATTACTGGCCGCGTCAATTTCAATTAAATCCATTGCTTTGCCTTGATTAATTTCTTGGCAGGACAAACATTGATTACAGGGCTCGAAATTAGTATTTAGTATTTTGTATTTAGTGTTTTGTATATTTTTTTCACAATTAACGGCCTTGGCTAAAAGTCGGGCCAAACTGGTTTTTCCGGCGCCGCGGGGACCGCAAAATAAATAAGCGTGAGAAATTCTTCCAGAAATCAAAGCATTTTTCAAAGTTTGAATAATATGTTCTTGACCAATAACCTCTTTAAAAGTTTTCGGTCTGTATTTTCGATAAAAAACTAAATTAGACATATTAATGAAAAATCAAAAACCAAGACCACAAATCAAAATCTTAAAACTAATTTTATTATAAATTTTTAATTTTTAATTTTTAAATAATTTTTAATGATTTAATTTTGAAACTAAATTTTAGATTTATGATGAATATAAAATCACTCCTTTGCTTAATAATAAAATAATTAAGCCGCACAGCATGACGCCGAGAGCTATTAAACAAAGGGCCTTCCAAAAAGGAATGTCAAATAAAAAAGCGGCGACGGCGCCGCTCCAAGCGCCGGTTAACGGCAAAGGAACCGCAACAAATAATATCAAAGCTGAATAACAACCGTATCTTTTAATTTTCTTTTCTATTTTTTGTCGGGTTTTATAAAACCACCAGTTGAAAAACTTTTGACAAATTTTAGATTTTTTACTCAGCCATTCGGAAAACCGTCCCAAAAATAAAAGAAGAAAAACAACAGGAACCAAATTGCCAATAACTGTTAAAAAATACGCTGTTAACCAATCTATTTGATAGATAGTTAAAGCCAGAGGCAGGGCCAATCTTAATTCGCCTAATGGCGTCATTGCCAAAAGAAAAACTTGAATTTCAGATGACATAAGTTTTACTCAACTAACCAATATAAATCCAAAATTAAATTTGAAACTTATAGAAATTTATTCGCTTCGCTCATAAAATTCATGGAAACTGATTGTAAAACGCAATAAATTTCCATAAATTCCATTAATTTCTATTTTGTTTTTATTTTTGGTTTTTCCATTTTGCATTTTTAACTGTTATCTGTTAACTGTTCTTTGTTCTCTGTTAACCGTTAATTGTTATCTGTTATCTATTTTAGATTTTAAATTTTAAACTTTGAACTTTGAATTTTGAACTTTGAACTTATTTATATTCTACCACTTCTAACTTTTTTTTCCAGAGTTCGTATTAAATTATTTAGTAAAGAAAATTAAATTTTAAAAAATTTTTGAGATTTTGAAGAAAATAAAACTCCCAGTCGCCCCAAGGAACGAGGTTTTAAAAACAATAAAAAAGGGGAAAATTTACTAACCCCTTTTTCACTTT
>DYHM01000112.1 GCA_020724125.1 Patescibacteria group bacterium
ATAAAGGGGTATATAAAGGGGTATAAAAGGGTATAAAAACTCCCCGACCCCTCAACTAAATATAATCTGAAATTTTTTAGAGTTTTCCATAATCATTATTTAATATTATATTCTTTTATCAAAACAAGGCAAATTTTAAACTATTGAATTTTTTGAAAAAAATTCTGGCCAAATTATTGACCAAACAAAAGAATTGCTAAAGTTCCCATGAGACGAGTATCGGCCCGCCCCTCTACGAGGGGCGGGCTTTTTATCTCTTTTTAAAATTTCTCTTCTTTGGATTTATAAATTAAATGGATTTATAAATTAAATTTGGCAAGATAATAGAGAAAGTTTGAATTGATTTAATTTGGGCATAGTGAAATATAAATTACACTCAGTCAAACTCATTACCAAATTTTAGGATTGAGATTCTAAAAAGAGCTAAAGAATACTAGTTTTTCCACTGAAGATAATAACCAAGAGGATATTTGGCTAAGAAATTTGCCGCATTTCGGACTTCAAAATGAAGATGACAACCGGTCGCTCCTCGGGTATAACCAGTGTTGCCAATATAACCGATAATCTCGCCTGCTGCGACTTCTTGGTTGTTTTGAACTATAATTTTTGAAAGATGACCATAATAAGTAATGACACTATTGAGATGTAGAATAGTAATTCCCTGGCCTCCGATTGATGTATTGCTGATTCTTTGAATTTTCCCGCTAGTTGCCGCTATCACCGGCGCCCCGCAATCATTACTAATATCAACCGCATTAGACAAAAAACCATGAAGCCCTTGACTTATTTTACCTTCGGCTGGGAAGATAAAATAAGAGTCAGCTATTGGTATTTGGGTTGTCTGAAAATCTATTGCTTGTTTCTGAATTTTGGGCTGAGGACTTATTTTACCATCAGGCACAATTAAAATATCACCAACCAGAATATCATTTTCATCAACAAGTTGGTTAAATTCAATAATTTCTTTAACGTCAGCATTATAAAATCGGGCAATCCCTGTTAAGGTATCCCCATTTTTTATTAAATGTAAAACTCCGGAAACCGGCAAAATAATTAATTTTTGACCTGGATTAAGAGAAAAATTTAGAGTCAATTCATTACTCCATAAAAGAGTTTCTGCTGAAATATTAAATTTTTGACTAATACCCGTTAAGGTATCTCCCTGCTCTACAATATATTCTTTTATTTCTTTATTCATAGAATTCACTGAGGAGTCTTCTTTAAGAATAGCCAATTTTTTGGGCTCAACCAAAAAAGGAGCTGTTTTAGATTCTAAAAAAGCTGCCTCCGCAATATTAAAGTCAAAATACTCGTTTATTTCTGTTTGTTTAGAAAGAAAATAGGAAAAATTCTCATCAAAAACATTTTTATGCTTTGTCCAAGAAAAAAACCTCTGGCTTGGAGAGGAAAAAACAAAAAAAACGGCAATTAGACAAAAAATACCAATTCCCGCCCACACAATTAAATTGTCCCATTTACTCATAATTTAAGTATAACCCTTCAAAAACAGATGTCAATAAGAAAAATAAGAAAATAGTACATTCTACTTCGAAGCGCAACATCAAAATAAATTTAAAAGGCAATCATTATCAAATATTTAGTGCTTTTATATTATTAGCGGTTGGTAGACAAATGAAAACAGAACGGTCTATTTTGATTTTTATTTAAAATAATTGTAAACTAAAAATAAATAATTTTTAATTTATTAAGTTTTAAATTCATGAACAAAGAAAAATTAATTCAATTAAGAGAAAAAATAATGAAGTCATCCCAAAACCCAATATTCCGCTAATATAAAAGGTTTAAGTAGTGC
>DYHM01000113.1 GCA_020724125.1 Patescibacteria group bacterium
ATGAATCTGCAGGTGATTTAGATGGCTCAATCTCTTTATATGAAAAGGCATTGTCGTTTCTTCCCTATGAGGAGACATATTTTAGGTTTATTATTCCTCAGTATAAAAATAGGGTAGCAAAAACAAATGATAAAGAAATCATTAAAAAAGCAATTAAACGTATTGAAGATGCCGCAAAATATGATCCAAATAATACATCTTACTATGACACATTGGCAGTAGCCTATCAAAAGCTATATCAGCTTGGTGAAAATGATTGCCTAAAAAAGGTGGAGGAATCCTTAAAAAGGGGGTTAAAACAAAACCCAAATTCACCTGAGACCTGGACAAACCTTGGGGTATTTTATAACGAACAGGGAAGGATAAAGGATGCCATCAAAACCTATGAAGAGGCATTAAAGTATCAAAAAGGGAGTATCCGGGGAAGGTCGCTTACCTTAAATAACCTTGGAGAAGCATACTTTAGAGATAATCAACTAGATAAGGCAATTCAGGTGTTTTCCGAATCCATTAAGGTAAATAATAATCAGCCCGAGATTTATCACTACATTGCCCGTATTTATTTTAAAAAGGAGGATTATAAGAAATCTGTAGGCTTCTGTGAAAAGGCAGTTTCTTTCAAACCCGAAGATGTTTCTTTGTTAAATGACTTAGGCTCTGCATATTATAAGGCGCTTGATTTAAAAAAGGCAAAGGATGTATTCAAAAAAGCCATTTCCCTTGATCCCTCTAATGAATATGCAATAAAAGTGCTTTCTGTGATAAAATGATAGAACAACCTTTTATGAAGAAAAGATTTTTTAGATTTTTCTATTTTCTTATTCAGAAAAATAATTCAATTAACCCAGAATCTTTAGAAACAGTAGATTATCTATTTGGGCTTTTGGCCTTTTTTATCCCTTTTAGTGTTTATCTTCTAGCCCTAATCCCAACTGTTGGGTTTTATGATTCAGGGGAGCTTATAACAGCTTGAAATCCCATCTTAATTATAACTAGCCTTTAAAAAACCAAAATTGGAGCTTCATTTAATCTTTTTAAAAGGCCTTTTCAAAAAAATCCTTGACATTTGTGGAGGCAGAATTTTAGTATAATTTTAAAAGGGGGCTCGGGGGGAAAAATGCTTTTACAGATTATTCTTTATTTTTAGGAATCCTTACCCTGTATGGTAAAAGATTTAAAAAGATATTTGGCTTTTCTCTTGAGATATAACAAAGAGAAAGGGTTATATATTTTAGTAGGGTCAGGATTAGGAATAATTGCTCAGCTTTGCACCCTTATTACACCATTTCTTACAAAGTTTATAATTGATGATATAATATTAGGAGGAAATTATCGGCTCTTTCAATATGCTTTTTTTAACAGCGATTATCACGCACCCTAAATAATACTAAAATTTAAATCGAAGTTTTCTATTACCCATCCATGGTATTAACAAATCTTGTCTTGACTCAACCCAATCCATTAAGAGAGGATTATATGATTTTCTAGCAAATTTAACCTCTATAGAGTAATCATTAATCTCTATATTTGCAGGACATTCTACAAAGCTTCTAAATATCCTTTTAGGTTTTGCTTTCTTAAATCTCTTTATCTCTTTTACCAGTAATTTATAAATGGTATTGGCTATCAATGTAATGGCAATATCAAAGTTTACCTTCACTACTACTGGGGAACTTAAAGCATTCGTGAATTGAAGAAGTCTATATTTTCCTGAATGTTATTTTCTTTTTCGCCAACGATGGGAATAAATAGTAATAATGTCT
>DYHM01000114.1 GCA_020724125.1 Patescibacteria group bacterium
GTATTTTCTCGCGAGGTTGCGCCAGACAAGGAAGCTCTGGTCCTTCTTGTAGTTATAAGAATTGTTATGATTATCAACTTGGAGGTATTTGTAAAGCGTGTGTTTCAACAAATGAGCATAATTGGAGTAATCAAACCCAAGAATCTTGTTTTATAGACTGTTTGGCTGATATAAATAATGCTCCTGATATATGGTTTAGGGCGAGCGCTAACGCTCAAATTACCCAAATCGGGTGCAAACAGCTGCCCGGGCCCGAACCCTGGGTCTGCGATTATGACCACAATTTACTTTTTTATGATTGGGATGGAATGATCGAACTTATTCAAAATGAAAGAAATAATCAAATTTTAAGAGCGCTTTTAGAGGCGATGAAAAATTCCACTTCGCAAGAACTTTCGCAATTTATTGACCAACCTTTTCTTAATTGGATTTTAGCTAAAAAACAGAAAAAATTAGACGAGGTTAAAACGCAATTAACCGCAATAAAAAATTCAATTCCCTCTGACCAATCTGAATTAATCAATTTAATGAATGGGCTTATTTCTTCGGTTGACAATATTAAGGCCAAATTTGAAGACCTTAAAACCAAGACCAATGAGATAAAAAACATTTGGAGTCCAAGTCAACCAGGCAAAACCCAAGAACTTGATTATTTACAATTAAAAAGCAATTACGTAAATGATATTTTAGAGACGATAAAGAAATCCATTGAAACGGCAAACATAATCATTGAGACCGAGAAAGAGTTTGGGTTATTATTAGAAATAAGAAAATGTTTAAAAGAAAATGATTTTACTGATTGTTTTAAAAACCTGCCGCCACCGCCAGGCGCCGAGCCAATGGATAGCAATGGTCAACCCACTAGTAATGACCAGGCGGTCTTTTATAGATTTAACCTCAGCGCCTGCCCGGCCGGCTGGAAGCCGTACAATGATTGGAGCGCGACAGAAAATCCGGGCAACAGTGGTAGTAATTGGGATAAACCCTGTAGAGACCTCGATGAGTGTCGAAGTCATATAAGTGGTAGTTGTTATTCTTATTCCTGTGAAGCAGATTTCCATGGTAGTCAGGAGGGTTGTAAGAGTAATGCCCAAGCAAGTTGGCATTCTTGGAGTAATAAATCTCAAGAGATTTGCACTCACCGCTGTGGTATTAAATGCGAGACAGGAACAGAAAAATGGGGTCCTTCAGTAACAAGTTTTGCCACCATCGCCCAAATCGGGTGCGTCCGCTCGGCTGTTAATTTATCCGACGATATCAAAGCCCAATTATTAGCTATTTTTGGCGAAAATGGTTCTTTAAAAGAGATTGAAGATTTTCTTTTACCTGGTCCTGGGGCAAAAGATTGGGCAAGTCAAAATCTAAAAGATCTAATTGGCGAATATAAATGTCTAACCTGCTCGCCTAATCAAGAATGCAATAAGGGTTTTCTTAATCAGATAAAATGTTTTGAGGAAAAAAACACAAAGACCTTTAAGCAAATCAAAATTTTTATTGACACAATGATCAGAACAGAAAAACTTATTCCATATTTAGAGACAATCAGGGGAAAAATTTTAGCGCTTCAGCCACAATTGAATTTAGATTACGGATGTACCCCGGAGGAAGATTTTGGCAAGTGCATGAGAAAAGCGTTGGCAGACAATCCTCTTGGTCCGACTAAAAAAGATTTTGAGGAAATAAAAGAAAATATTCAAAAAGCTCGCTGCGAGGTTTTTAACATTTATTCTTTGATAAAAGGCGGTTTGCCAATG
>DYHM01000115.1 GCA_020724125.1 Patescibacteria group bacterium
TTAATAAAGGATTGTTTAAAATTCTTAAATCATACTAATTTTAGTTCAATTAAGTTCGAGAATTTATTTGGGAAAATTTAGAATTCAACCAGTATACCCATCTTCTACTATTTCTTATCATTGACATTGTTTTTTATTTTGATAATTTAAAATTAGAGATATGGAAAAAGATGATTTAAAACAATTTAAAGATGAGATTTGCGCCTATTTTGGTATAGCGGCTGACAGGATAGAGGATAGGGTTATAATTGTTGCTGAACAGGTTGCCGCTAATACTGAAAAATTACAAGAACACGATAAAAGATTTGATAGAATTGAAGGAACATTAGAGATAATTAAACTAGATATTGAATTTATTAAAAATGAACTTAAACAAAGGGTTGGTCGCGTGAATTTGTTGTTTTAGAGAGAAGGGTAAGCATGCTTGAAGCAAAAACGAAGTAGAATTTTTACTTTTTAGGATTTCTTTTTATTCTTTAGGCGGCTTACAGACCCTATAGAGCTCATAATGCAAAATAGCATCTTTTAATTCGATTGGAATTTTATTTTTTGAAAGACAATGGTAGTTTTCCCTGTGACATTTCTTTCCTGTTCTTGTGATATAAACTATTATTTCTATCTTATTTCTTTTTTTTAAGAATAGTCTTTGGGTTTAGACCAAAGACCCCTGTTATTTTCTCTTGCTTCTTCTTGGAGTTTGATAAATTCTTTGGCATATTTTACATTTGGCGGATAGATTGAAACATACTGACTTTCGCTAATTAGGTTGAAACCCTTTTCTTGTATTTCCTCTTATTTGATAAAGGGTTTCAAACAGATAGAAGGACAATCTATTTATCGAAAGTCAGCAAAATGAGATTCATGGGGAGATTTAGCTTTTTCGGGAGATGCGATTGCAACTTTATTCAATCCTTGATTTTATGGGCAATTAGCTCAATGGCAGAGCGTCTGTTTTACACGCAGAAGGTTGTAGGTTCGATCCCTACATTGCCCACCAAATAGGAAATGTCAAATTTTTCGGCCGAGAAAATTCTTTGGGCTCGCCCCGCCCGCTGGCGGGGCTCGCTAAAAATGAAGCTAAAAAATCATAAGGCGGTTGCCAGTTCCAGGCAACTTTTTTATTGGAAATAGTGTGGTTCGTTCCAACTTTTTCCACAATTTGCCTGATTTCTTTAAAAGATTTTCCAGAAACAATTTTTTGAATTGAAAAAGCGGTTTTTATGAAATTTCTGGTTGGTTCAATCCAACTTTGAAATTTCTTCTTTTCGGCCATTTCTTTTTCACTTTTCAAAGCGATTTTTTGTTCGATTAATTCTTCTTTTTTGCGCTTGTAATCCTCTTCGTTAATTAAGCCATTGAGATAGCCTTCTAAAAGTTTATCTAATCTATTTTGGATTTCGCTTAATTTTTGATTTATCTTTTGGACAAAATTTTCACTGGTTTGATTGTCTCTCTTTTCCTCATTTTCTAAATATTCCAACATTTCTTTTTCCCAATCTTTCGGCAAAATAACTTCTTTCAATTTTTGGCAGATTTGAAAAAGAAAATAGAAGCGTTTATGGATTTTTAAATATTAAAACAGAACAAGAACGCGCTTTTAAAACCCTGAAACAAAATATCTTTATCACGGTTGAGGTTTTAGAAAAGTTAAGAAAAATTTATCCTTATTAAAGATTGTTAATCTTCTGGGATGGCGCTGGTTGGCACAGAGGTTCAAGGGTTCAAGAATTTATTCAAAAAGATAAAAACA
>DYHM01000015.1:0-7331 GCA_020724125.1 Patescibacteria group bacterium
TATGCTTTCTTCGCAGCAATTTTTAGAAATAGAGGATATTAGGGAGGGGATGGTAATTTTAAAAAACAAAGCCCTGCGGGGAATTCTTTTGGTTTCTTCGGTAAATTTTGATTTGAAATCAGAAGACGAACAAAAAGCGATTATTTATCAATTTCAGGGATTTTTAAATTCCCTTGATTTTTCCTGTCAAATTGTCGTTGTTTCGCGTCGGCTCAACATCACTGGTTATTTTGATAAACTAAAAGAATTGGAAAAAAAACAAGAAAATGAACTTTTAAAGATCCAAACCGCTGAATACCGCAAATTTATTGAGGGATTGATAACCGAGGGAATGATTATGACTAAAGAATTTTTAGTTGTTGTTCCTTTTAGCGTTGGCGAGGCAATGGGCGTGGTTGGGGTTAGCAGCGGCATTTTTAAAAAATTGTTAGGCAAAAAAGAACCCGGTTTAAGCGAAGAAATTTTTCAAAGATGCCGGGAACAGCTTTGGCAAAGAATGGAGTTCGTGGCAATCTGTTTGAGAAGATGCGGATTAATGTCCGTGCCCCTAACGACCCCGGAGTTGATTGAACTTTTTTGGAGTCTTTATCATCCCCAAGAGGCGGAATATGGGTATTATCCGGAGATTTTACCGGAACTGATTAAATAAAATATGGAACTTCCTTTTTTAAAGAAAAAAGAATCAATTGAGGAATTAGAAATTAGTCCCGAAAGGATTCGGGCGATAGACATTATCGCTTCTCCTTCCGCGGAAATAACCGAGGGTTATTTGAAATTGGGAGAAAGATATTCCAAGACCTTTTTTATCTTTTCTTATCCGCGTTATCTCTCGGCTGGCTGGATGTCGCCTGTTATTAATTTGAGTCAACCCCTGGATGTCTCTTTTCATATTCATCCCATAGACACCAAAAAAATTTTAAGACAACTTCGGAAAAAACTAACCGAGGTTCAAGCCGAATTAATGGAAAGAACCGAAAAGGGACTCATTCGCGACCCCACCCTGGAAACGGCCTATAAAGATATTGAGAAATTAAGAGATGATTTACAAACGGTCCAGGAGAGGGTTTTTCGCTTGGGCGTTTATATTACTATTTACGCCGACAGTAAAAAAGAATTAAAAGACTTGGAAATCAGATTGAGGTCGATATTTGAGCCGAGATTGATTTATATCAAGCCTGCTTTATTAAGACAAAAAGAAGGCTTCACCTCAACCCTTCCTTATAATTTTGACCAGATTTTGGTTCATACCCCAATGAACACAGAACCCCTTTCAAGTATTTTTCCTTTTGTTTCGCCGGATTTAAGCGCTAATGAAGGAATTTTGTACGGCTTAAACAAACACAATAGTTCTTTGGTTTTATTTGACCGTTTTAGTTTAGAAACAGCCAATGCCTGCATTTTCGGCAAGGCGGGAAGCGGAAAAAGTTTTTTCTGCAAGTTAGAAATTTTAAGATATCTAATGCAAGGAATAGATTGTATTATTATTGACCCGGAAAACGAATATCAGTGGCTCGTCGAAGCGGTTGGTGGTTCTTTTTTTAAAATTTCTTTAACCTCGCCTCATCACTTAAATCCCTTTGATTTACCAGCGCCCCAAGAAGATGAAGAACCAAAAGATGTTTTAAGAGCAAACGCCATAAACTTAGTTGGTCTGTTTAGAATAATGTTGGGCGGTTTGACTCCCCAGGAAGACGCGATTATGGACCGCGCCATTACCGAGACCTACGCGGCTCGGGATATTACTGTTGACTCCGACCCCGTCGCCTGGAAAGAAAATACTCCATTAATGTCGGACTTTCAATCTGTTTTAGAAGGAATGGAAGGCGCTGAATCCCTGGTTGACCGAATCCGAAAGTTTACCACTGGCAGTTATGGTCAATTTTTTAACAATCCTTCCAATGTGGCGATGGATAAAGGTTTAATTGTGTTTGGAATTCGGGATATGGAAGAAGAATTAAGACCAATGGCGATGTTTCTTATTTTGAGATATATTTGGAATAGCATAAGGATAAGACTAAAAAAGAGAATTCTTTTGGTTGACGAAGCTTGGTGGATAATGCAACACGAAGATGGCGCCTCTTTTCTTTATGGCATTTGCAAGCGTTCCCGGAAATACTGGTTAGGCGTTACCACTATTACCCAGGATGTTAATGATTTTATGAAATCAAGTTATGGTCAGCCGATTATTACTAATTCCAGCATTCAGGTTTTATTGAAACAATCGTCAGCCACTATCGATATCGTTCAAAAAATTTTCAATTTAACCGATGAAGAAAAATATATTTTACTGGAATCCGACATTGGCGAGGCGGTTTTTGTGGCTGGCAAAAAAAGAGTTGCTTTAAAATCGATCGCTTCTTACGCTGAAGACCAGATTATCACCAGCGCGCCCGAAGAAGTCAAAAAAATAAAAGAAGCGAAAAAGAGAATGGTAATAAAATAATGCCTAATGCCTAATCAATGTCATAATAAAAATTCAAAATGCAAATCTCAAAATGCAAAATGAAAATGTAAAATTCAAAATGCAAGTTGATAAATCCTAAATCCTAAATCCTAAACAAATCCAAAATCCCAAATTCCAATAATCAAAACTCGTTTGTTTTGAATTTAGAATTTTGAATTTCGAATGAATTTTGAATTTAGAATTTTGAATGAATTTCAAATTTTGAATTTTCGAATTTTTGAAATTTAGTTTCAAAATTAAATCATTAAAAATTGAGATTTATTTAAAAATTAAAAATTAAAAATTATAAGATGTCTTTTAAATTAAAACTTTTCTTTTTCTCCATTGTTTTTATTGCTTTATTATCTCAGTTTTCTTTGGCTTTTGCTTTGGAAATAAGATACCCCGCCATTCCCGGCGCTGTCAGTCCTGAAAAGATTCAAGCATTGCCTCAGGGCGAACGGCTCCCTCTTTATTTGAATTATTATGTTCGGTTGTTTTTTATCCTTGCCATTGGTTTGGTTGCGACTTTAATAATTTACGGCGGGATTCTTTATGTTTTTTCCGGGGCCAGACCAAACTTAGCCTTGGCGGCCCGGGAAAGAATAAATCAGGGTCTTTTGGGACTTTTTATTCTTGTTTCTTCTTATGTGATTTTAGGATTGATTAATCCTGAATTTTTAGTTTTTAAAATTAGAAAACCCTTGCCTCCGGCAAAAGCTGTTCTTCTGCCTGAAACTCCCGAAAAAAAAACAACCACCCATCTCCAAATACCAATTGGCGCTTTAGTGGATGAAGTACTCGATAAAACCACAGAACTCGTTGTTTACCACATGCCCGAGGAAATCAGAAAAGAATATGAAAGAGGATCAATGCCTATAGGGGAAATATCTTTGGATGTTTCTTCGCAAAAAATTATTAATTTAATTAAAAACTACGAAGGTCATAAGGTTCCGGAAATCGCCAAGCCGCTTTTAGATATTCTTTTTTATTTAGAAAGCGTTAATGACAAGATTGGAAAAATAATGCAAAAGTTTGAGGAATGTCAGTGTGGAAAATCTCATTATTATGTTAAAGGAGCGGAACGTATGAAATCCGAATGTATTCCCGGGAAAGAGTGTTTGAGTGAAAAAGAAACGTGTCGAGATTACTATGCAACATCATCTCCTAATGATATAGCAGAACTTAAAAAAATAGCAAAAGACGATGATTTGTGTTTGGTTCAAATAGATGAAAAGGGAAATGTTGTCAGACAAGGAGATTTTCCTATTTGTCTTTTTACCTGCGAAAACAGATGTAAGGATTGCGGCACCAGCGACGATTGTCAAAAAGCTATTGTCAAAATAAAGGAGTATCGACGAGACATTCAAATGGGTCTTAGTCAGATAGAAACTTTAAAAACCCAGCTTAATATTGAACAGATTGAATTACTTAGTGATTTTTTAGCCAATCAATCCGGCGAATTTTTAATTCAACATTTAATTAAAGGTTATAGTTTTCAGGAAGATTTTAACTATGAAGAAGCAAGAATAAAAAATCTTGGTTACGAACCTAATTTCGAAATTCCCGCTCTTTTTCCCAAAAACATTCCAGACATTGAATTAAGTCCGGCCGCGCCCGATCCTTTAACTTTTTATACTCCGGTGGATGGAGATATTTTTCCTCCTGATTGGATCGAAGACAACCAAAGGGTTTATGAAGAAAGCAAGAGATTCAGTCTTTTTGCTGTTTTAGCCCGTTTATCTTTGGAAGAATTAAAAAATATTTTGGGTCAATGTTTCACAATGGCTTTTGGCTCGGCTGGTTTTAAAATAGCCGACGAAGCAATTAATAAAATTATTGACCAGGCGTTTAAAGAGGGATTGTCTTCTTTTTTAAGCGACGAACTTGCCAGACACAGCGATGAGTTTGACGCGGCGTTTGAAGCGGAACTGAGAAAAGGAGTTGAGAAAAAAGGAAGGGAAAAATTTAACGCGAAATGTTTAGAAGACGAGGAGATGAAAAAATGTTGCGAGAAAAAAGGTTTGATTGTTAATACAGCCCAAGAGTGTAAAAACAATTACCCTGTGATTTATCAACAATGCGAAAAAGAATGCGAAGAAAACACAAAAAAAATGGCAAAGGGTTTGTCGCGACTTTTAATGGATATTTTATTAGTTCCGATTAGAGAACATTTACCAGCCGCGATTCAAGATATTTTGAGCCGCGAGTTAAAAGATGTGATTTTTAATCCGGAAACCCAATTATTCCTAAACAAAGATTTAATTGATTATCTTAATGAACCTCTAAATGCTCTTCTAACTACCAAAATTAAAGATTTGTCTCTAGGTTTAAGAAGATTTTTAGACAAAGAGCTTGTTAATTTTCTACCCAAACAATTAAGCGGTCTTCTTCATGGCATAGATAGTCTTTTACGAGATAGCGTTACCTCTTTAAAAGAAAAAATACCGCAAAAAGCAGCGGCATTTGCTAAGAAATTGGAGACGCAATTAGATAAAACCGCTGAAGAATTAATTAAGAAATTACCCGGGGAAACCAATGTAGAAAATCTTGAAGAAAAAGATTGTTGTAGTATGAGTAAGGGGCAAGAATTAGGATTGGAATTATTTCCTTATTATTATTTTGACGACGATGTTGGCGGTGGAAGCGGAGGAAAGGGAAAATGTCTTAAAACGACCATAAATGCAGTTAATCATAAATATCGCAATGATATGTTTTTTCGTTGCGGTCCTAATTATAAGCTGCGGGCGATTCATAAAGAGGACATATGCGAAAAACTTAGTGGTACTTGGGACGCAAGCACAACAGGCACTTATGAGAATACAGGTTTTTGCAAAGGCAGCGGCACAGAAATTCCTCATAAAGATAGCGCCGAGTTTCTTAACTTTAAAAGATGGAGTAAAAATTTTGGTCAGAGTATTTTTAACGCTCTTCTTAATTTGCCCCAGCAGTTTTTTATGGCCTTGTATCAGACCACTAAACATATCGCTATCCAATATGCCAAGGTTTGGGTTGAGGATGAAATAATTATTCCCTTTAAGCCCTATTTAGAAAAACTCCAAAAATTCCAAAAGGGTTTCCATGAAACCTTAACAACCACAGTGGGCCAAGCAGTGGGCGCTCAACAAGTTGAAAAAATTATGGAAAAAGATATTGACCAGATTTTAAAAGATATTTGCGAAGGATTTATAGGGAAAGATTTAACAAACTGGCAAAAAAAGTGTAAAGAGCTTGAAGATAGGGAATATAATATAGAAATAAAAATAGGACCAATAAAGAAAAAAATAAAAGTTTCTGAAAATAAAGATATAAGACAAAGACAATGTGAATACGTTTGCAGCGCTTATGGAATATTACATTTAGATCTTTATAGGGCTTTGGGCGATGATATAAACAAAGCATTAAAGACAAAAGTTGAAACTATACTTAAGAAGGAATTTGGGATTAACATGGATATTTTGAATAAAACTTTAGCCGCAATTCTTTGGCCAGAAATTACAAATATTGAAAAACTTATTAAGGGCACGCCGAAACAAATTATCTGCGGCGAATTGATTACCGACCACGAAAATGATTTTAAGGTAAAAACTGGAAATCAAACTTCCTTAAACACAACTTGCAATAGCGGCAAATTAAGGACTACTAAAGAAACAATGGGGCTTCTGCCTTATTTAAACAAAGGGGATAATTATTTAAATAAAGAGGATAATTTTTGGAAAAATTTAAACGATCACAATAAAAAATTTTATACTTATTCCTGTCCTTTTATCTGGTATATTTGCCAGAATCCGTTAAGCGGTTGGACCCAGACAGTTGGTAATTTGATAGCGAAAATTTTGCAAGCCCAGTGCGACATCTTAGATAAAAAAGTGAAAAACTATTGCGTTGACCCAAAAGGGGCTGGTTGCAACGACTGCAAGGACGACAGATTTAAAAAAGAGGATAGTATTTTTTGCGAGGCCTGCGACCGTTTAAACAAAACTTTAGTTTATAGTCTTTTCCGGTATGGAATGGAACAAAATTATCAACAAGAACCTTATAAAATTAAATTGACTGACCAAAATCCTTATTTGCCAGGCGAACAAGATTATAAAAAATTTGAAAATGAATTGGAAAATAAAGAAAAAGAGAGAGCGGCTTATCAATGGTTATATCTGGTTTTTAAGTCAGAACCTTATTTAGAGGCCTGTGGTTGTACTAGAAAAATGAGAGAACAAACAAAAAAGGTTGCTCTAAGTCGCGGTTTTACTCAAACAGAATGGGATGGTTTGGTGAATGAAGTGAAGAATTGGAACGATCTTAATAAACTCCCAGATGGAACTCATGCCGCTGCGATTACTTTGGTTTCTTGGTTAACCGAGAAAAACACGCTTTATGATATTTTAACCGACATACCCTTGGGTGTTTTAAAACCAACAAAACCAGGTCAACCAACTCTTTTGAGAAAAGCTGGTGAAACATCCCAAAAAGAATTTTTGTCTTATACGCCTTATCGGTTCTTAAAAAACGAGATCTGCCGAAAAGTTATATCCGACTTTAACGCAAAATTTCCAACTTCAACGATTCCAGCCATAATGAGAGGGGAATACACTAAATTGGGACCTCGGATAAATCTGCCTTATTCGGTTGAAAGTTTGAAGCAACCCAACGAGGGTCAAGCCATTCAAATGCTTTTAGCCAATGAAGATATTGAGTGGGAATATAAAAGCCAATATCTTACTTGTTACGCTTTAGACCAAAGCCCGGCTCATCTTCTTGGTCTTAACCAAAATCTTATCTATTATCTTTATCCGGAAGAATACCGCGTTCTCTTTGTCTTGATTAGAGATAAATTAAAACCCGATGAAAGACCGGAGAGTTTAAATAAACTTTTAAAATGGCTTTTTGA
>DYHM01000015.1:7431-8631 GCA_020724125.1 Patescibacteria group bacterium
GTAGAACAAAATTTGCCTAATAAAAAAATCATTGAACTGATTTTTGAAAAAATATTTCCTTGTTGCGATGAAGAAAGAACTTGCCCCTTAGATAATAAAAAAGGCAATCTTTATGGTCCTCATTGTCCTCTTTATAAAAGATTAAGCGTGGCAGAATGGCAGGAACTTCAGGAATTCCTTTTACATACACCATTGGAACTGCTTAAAAAATATCTTGTTCAGCCGCTTTTAGACAATGAATGGGTGAATGCCGAGCCAATTATGGAGCAATTCAAGGACACTTTGTTGTATCAACCTTATTTTGACACTATTGGTCGTTGGACTGGTTTGGATAGAGTGGTTGAAGACGCATTGATAGCCAAAGATGAACTCTTTAAAGAAGTAGATGAAGCGGCAAGCAGTGTAGTTAATTTAATTCAAGACACTTTTGATAAAATTCTTAGAGAATATCCAACTAAGGCTGTTAAATACTTAGCCCGCAGATTGGGTTTTGGTTTAGGAAAATCATTGGGCGGCGCCACTGCTGAACAATTATTGGGCAAATGCTGGGACGCCGAAGAAGATAAATGTAAGGGAGAAAGGCAATTTTATAATCAGACAACCAAGCAATGTTGCGATTTAGGCGATTCTCTGGTTTGCCAGCCCCGTTGTCGGTCAAATCCTACCGAGCAATTATGTAAAATAACCGAAGGCGAAGCTAGTTCTACTATTGCTGCCAAGCCTTATTGTTGTTATAGTTCTCCTCAAACGTGTTCTATTTGCCGAGAAATAACATTAACAGAGAAGGATGAAAAGGATGAAAAAAAGAAGTGCAAACGAGATTCTAATAGGGAAAAATTTTACACAAAAACAGAAGGAACAGAAACCCTCAGTCTTTGTTGTTGGAACAGAGGCTGTCAGGGAAACTGCGAGGCAGAAGCCAGTTTCGGCGACCAGTGCTGCGTCAACATTATGGATTGTATGACGAATAAATTCGTTCATTTTTTAGAAAGCTTTGTTGAGACAATCCGCGAGGGCCCGTTATTGAATAGCTTGAAAGAGGAGGAGAGAAAAACGAAAACCCCCTTTCACCCATTTCACCAATTTTAGCCCTTTTCACCCTTTTCTCCCATTTCACCCTTTTCACCCTTTTCTCCCTTTTCACCCTTTTCTCCCATTTCACCCATTTCTCCCATTTCACCCTTTTCACCCTTTTCACCC
>DYHM01000015.1:8731-10814 GCA_020724125.1 Patescibacteria group bacterium
ATTTTTCCCTTCATTTACCTCTTTAAAATAACAATAATTAAATTTAAAATTCTATGCTTTCAAAAATTTTTAAAAATACCCTGTTTTTCAAAAAAACAATCTGCTGGATTTTGATTTTGGCTTTTCTATTGCAATCAATGCCAGATATTACCCATGCCAAAAGCGCGGGAAACAAATTAGCTGATTGGATTTCCAAGAATATTGGCGAAAAAATCTTGACGATCTTGCCAAATGAAATTTTTTGGAATGATAATCCAAATGAGAATGATGATGAGGCTATTTTAGAAGTAAGAGCCTCGGGACAAGCTATTTTTGGAGTGCCAATACCACCTCCTCTTAATCTCAATAATCTTTTTGATGAAGGTATTGGCCAAAACAAAACCCGAATAGTTGACGCCGAGGGCAAGCCCAGGATTCCAGTACCCTCAATTCCCTCGCTTTGCGAATTAAGAATTATGCCGCCGGCCGAAGAACAGGAAGAATTTTTAACAATTGAAGAAAGGCGGTTTTTAAATGAGGCCTGTTATGATTTTCTCCGTTTAAAAAGAGCGGCTGCCAATCAAATTTTTTTCAGCAAACACATTTTTAACGAGACAGACCCGTTTTCTAATTGCCTGATGTTTAAATGCAAAAGTTCTTGCAATATCCGACTCGGCAGAATTCAGTACGCTATCAGTTATATGGATATTTTAAAAACGCTTGTGCCAGGCGGCATCTTGTTAAAAATAAAAGAGATTCTTGATCTTATTCAAAGAATCGCCAAAATATGGCAGATTCTAAAACCACTCTATGATTTAATAAACGAAATACCAAAACATTTAAAGACGCTAATAGAAACCTTTAAGCATGGTAAAGTAATGATTAAATCTTTTGGCGAGATTTTAAGGATTGCGGATGAAGGCGGTTTGAGAAAAGCCCTGAGTCATTATGCCGACAATGTTATGAAATTCGGCAGCGGTCAATCCGCGGCTTCGGCTTATATCACCAACACCCAAATGGATGTGGTGGATTTAATTAAAGAACTTCAAAAAGAGCCAGGCGTGGATTTTCTCTTTCAAGTTGGGGATGAATATAAAATAAAGAGAGAGCAGGCCCAAAAAATAATTAACGACTATCTTTTAGCCGGCTTTGAAACGCCAAGACAAATTATAGAGAAATTTAGAAAAAACGGAGAATTTTTACACAACGATGGTTATGAAAACAAAGGATACCTTGACGCTGCCGGTATTTTCAAAACAGCTCCGCCATTGATGTTGGAGGAAGAAAAGAGTCCTCAACCTCCAACAGCGACAAAATGGGATGGTCAAGGGATGTCTCGCGACGGCAAATATCAAACCGGAATAGAAATAATAAAAAAAGAAGGTGATAAACAAGAAGGGAAGGTTTATATTTCCTCGGATTATGGTTGGACATGGACAACCGTTGAAAATAATCTTGTAATAAATAATCCATCTGCTCGGCAGTCTCATTTTGCGGTGGCAATATCTAATGATGGTAAATATCAGACTGCTGGATTAGGTTCGCTTCCTCCCCTTTTTGGGGAAATAAAAGAGCCACTTTATATTTCTTCAGATTATGGCATGACATGGACAGCCGTGAACCAAGGAATTTGGGATAAATTACAAATATCTATCGATGGCAAATACCAATCTACCATAGATGGTAAATACCGAGCTCCTGTAAGCGGAGGAGGCAATTATTTAATTTCTAAAGATTATGGTAAAACTTGGACGGTGAAAAATACAGGGACGAGATTAGAGATGGCAATGTCTGACGATGGTAAACATCACACCGTAACCGGAATTGCATATCAGATGTCGCCGCCGGCGCCGCCAAAACCATCACCGCCATACCCTCTTATTGGCGCTAACATTTATACCTCCTCAGACCATGGCGAAACCTGGAGCGATCCTATTATAGAACAGGGCGAGCCAAGAGCATTAACAATATCTCGCGATGGCAAATATCAAACTTTAGCAATGTTTAACTGGAAAATTTTCAATTCTTCGGATTATGGCGGGTCCTGGACAACTAGCACAATAAATGGTAGCGCGGATAGTGGATCATGGGTTGAACTGATAAG
>DYHM01000116.1 GCA_020724125.1 Patescibacteria group bacterium
TCTTTAAAACCCTTGATAATACTATCTATGCCAATTTCACCGATAATTGCTGTTTTGCCCGGAAATCCAATTTTAAAATATTGTTCTTTTTAAATCCTAAATTCCCATTTTTAGCGGTAAACCAATTTTATTTCAGTATAATATGATAGCCATTCACAATTTTATCCCTCAAAGCAACTTGCCTTATATTACCCATGCGGGAAGAAAGAAAACATTGGTATTATAAATTTGCTCATGAGCAAAGAAGTCGGATGTAATTACTACTGCTACCTCTGGAGAATATTGGTTAATGAAACTTCGCAATCCCGATGGAACTTGTGGTCTTAAGAATACTTGAGTCTTTATCTCTATTGGCACAATCCTTCCACCTTTAAGGATAAAGTCTACTTCTGCTTTGGTTTTTGTCCGCCAGTAATGTAGTTCTTCTAAAAGATTCAAATTCTTTTTGAGCTGAGCAAAAACAGCATTTTCAAAGAGATTCCCTTTATCAAAACGTTGATTAAAATTTGTAAAGTTTTTCACTACACAATTACGCAATCCCGTATCTTCAAAATATATTTTAGAACTCTTTACAATCTCTTTTCGTGGATTGTTAAAATATGGTCGTAAGCTATGAATGATAAAGGTAGTTTCTAAAAGAAAAAGATATTTTTCTATTGTTTCCCTTGCAGCCCGTGTTTCGGTAGCAATCTGGTCTATATTTATTAACTGCCCTATTTGAAATGATAGCAACTCTACTAATTTATTGAAAGCCCTTATGTTTTCTATCTTCATCAAATCTCTGATATCCCTTCGCACATAAGTAGTGTAGATGTCTTCTAATTTTAAGATTTTCTCTTCCCGAGTTTTAAGAAGATTAACCTCTGGATAACCCCCAAAGCAGATGAATTCTTCAAATTCCTTTAAGAATTCCTCCTGTTGAAAACGCAAGACCTCAAGAGAAGGCAATGAACATTCTTTTATAATCTTATCAAGACTCAATTCTTTTTTATCTTCACAAAAGCGATGTTTTTTAAAGAGAAGGAATTCATAAAAGGTAAGTGGCATAAGTTCAATAACTTTTTTGCGACCGGTAAGGGTTTGCTTGAATTTGCGGCGAATATCCAGAGAAGATGAACCTGATATAATCAGTTTAATGTTTGGATAATAATCGTGTATAGGTTTTAGAAAGCGACCGGGATCATCTAAATATTGAATCTCATCAATAAAAACAAATATGCGTTTTGAAGTATCTGCTTTTTCAGCTACTAAAAAATTATAAAAATCTTTTGCCTCAAACGAATTGAATTTATCAGGTAAAGAAGGATTTTCAAGGTCAAAATAAAAAATATTCTCAGGATGAACATCTATAAACTTCATCAACCACCATAACAAAGATGTCTTCCCTACCTGACGTGAACCAAGTATAAGAAGAATATCTTTATCCGGCAAATACTTAACTACCTGTTCAAAGATTGGTCGTTTTATTATTTCTTTTGCTGTCAACCAACTTCCTATCATTTTAAGTCCTTTCTCTTATTTTAGTAAGGACTATTTTACTACTTTTATCTAATTTTGTCAAGCATTAGTTTTTAAATGCTCCAGCAATTATCGATGAAAAAACGCAGGAAAATCAAGGGATTCAGGCTAATGTCCAATACATGTGCCAACTTTCGCTTTTACCCCATACTCAATTTCAACGCATTAGGCATGGAATGTTACGAAAAATATTCTCCGCT
>DYHM01000117.1 GCA_020724125.1 Patescibacteria group bacterium
TAATTATTATTGGGATTTGATTAGACATTGGGAAATTTCACTCTATGGTTTCTAAAATTTTTTCAGCTGCCCTACAAGGACTTTCAGCCAGAATTATTGAAGTGGAAACAGCAACTTCTCGGGGATTAAGGGCTTTTAATATCGTTGGCTTGGGAGATAAGGCAATTACCGAGGCAAAAGAAAGGGTAAGTCAAGCCATTAAAACTATTGGTCTTAAACCTCCGTATCATCAAACCAAAAAAGTTTTAGTTAACTTGGCGCCAGCCGACTTAAAAAAAGAAGGTAGTCTTTACGACCTGCCAATTGCTTTAGGATATCTTTTAGCTTCTGAACAGACAATCTTTGAGCCGCGGGATAAAATTATCCTAGGTGAATTAGCGTTAGATAGCGTCTTAAAACCCATTAAGGGCGCTCTCTGTTTTTCTCTTTTAGCTGAAGAAAAAGGATTTAAAGAAATAATTTTGCCGGCTGAAAATACCTTTGAAGCTTCTTTGCTTAATTTAAATGAACAAAAGATTAAAGTTATTGGGGTTAAAAATTTAAAACAAGCCCTTCGATATTTAGAAAAAAAAGAGGAAATCGCCTTTACTAAAATAGATCCTGAGATTTTTAAAAAAGAAATTTCAAATTTTGAGGTTGAATTTGGT
Organism: Patescibacteria group bacterium; assembly: GCA_020724125.1. Lineage (GTDB taxonomy): Bacteria > Patescibacteriota > Minisyncoccia > Minisyncoccales > CG1-02-41-26 > DYHM01. The sequence continues at coordinate 648 of DYHM01000117.1, forward strand.
TGGATTCGCGGTCAATCTCATACAAAACGAGCTTTAGAAATTACTGCTGCCGGCGGCCATAATCTTATGATGGAGGGCACACCAGGGGCTGGTAAAACTTTATTAGCCAAATCTATAATTTCTATTTTATCCGAATTAAGTCTGGAAGAATCTTTAGAACTTACTAAAATTTATAGCGCCGCTGGTCTTTTAAATAAAGAAAAACCATTTATCTCTCAAAGACCTTTTCGGTCCCCCCATCATATTTCTTCCGAGGTTTCGCTGATTGGCGGCGGCAATCCGCCTCATCCCGGAGAGATAAGTCTTGCTCACCGGGGCATCCTTTTTTTGGATGAATTTCCAGAATTTCATCGCGATGTTTTAGAAAGTCTTCGTCAACCCTTAGAAGAAGGAAAAATTAACATTCAAAGGGCTCGTTATTCTCAGGTCTTTCCAGCAAAATTTACCCTCATTGCCGCGTCCAATCCTTGTCCTTGCGGTTATCTTAATAATCCCGTAAAAGAATGTAACTGTAATCTTTCTCGCATTAATTCTTATCGCCGAAAATTATCAGGACCCTTAATGGACAGAATAGATATTTTTTGCTATGTGTCTTCTTTAAAATATGAAGAATTAATTTCAAACGATAACTCAAATTTAACCGAACAGGTTAGGCAAAAAATAAAAGAAACCCAAGAGATTCAAAAGGAAAGATTTAAAAAAGAAGGAATTTTAACTAACTCAGAAATGAATATTCCCCAGATAAAAAAATACTGCCAAATTGACGGCTCGGGGAAAAAAATTTTAAAACACTCCATTGATTCTGGACAGCTCTCGGCTCGCGGATATCACCGGGTTCTTAAAACAGCTCGAACCATTGCCGACCTTGAAAAAAGAGAAATGATCTCCCTTGAAAATCTTACTGAATCCTTAATGTATCGTTTAAGAGAAAATAATGAATGAAAAATTAAAAATTAAAAACAAAATTACAAATTACAAATAAGCCGAGGTGGTGAAATTTGGTTATACACGCAGTGTTCAGAACGCTGTAGAGGAAACTCTGTGTGGGTTCGAATCCCACCCTCGGCAC
>DYHM01000118.1 GCA_020724125.1 Patescibacteria group bacterium
CGATAAGTAAAGAAATTGCGAGAGGAACAACAATGCCCAACTTGTTTCCTATGCCCCCTAATACCCAGTAAACAATCCATGGAATAAAGGAAACAAGTATGTAAAGCATACTCGGTATTTTTCTCTTATTGTTTTCCATATTTTCTTCCATTTCTTATATCTCCTTTAAATTTCTTGGGCGCCATGAACGAATTGCGTATAACGTTTTACGGATAAAGGACGTTGCCGACGGCAATTTGGGCGAACGAAGTGAGCCGTATAACCCGTGTTATAACCCGAAGATAAAGTCGTAAAGCAACTACAGGGTTCCGAGCCCCGCTCAAGAACACTATTATTTCTAATCCTTAAAATTTTTTGTCGCGTTATTCGTTCTCTTCTCTTTTAGTGATAAGAAATGGCAACTTCTTGCTTGTTTCCTGAACTTCCTGCCACAATACCCATTTCTGCTCCATCCTCTTTTTCATACCGAATCATAAATCCTCCTTCTTCCATTTGTACAGTAGAAGCAAGTTTATATCCCTTATCTTCCATTAAACTTTTCAATCCTTCAATCAATTTTTGAGCATCCCCCTGGACCACTGGTCTTTTGACTGTATAGTCTATAGTCGAGGCGAGTTCCTCTGTGAATTCAAAGGTTAATTTAGCTCCACCAAAGACAGAGACTAAGATTGGTTTAATCGCATTATTCATATTCTTTGCCGATTCTCCAATCGGGCTAATCTCTTTTGCCGAATCATATGGATTGGTTAGGGATTGCTCTTCAGTAATTTCTGTTGGTTGTTCTTCTGTGATTGGTCTTTCGGGTCCTCTTGGGCGTCCAATCATTAATGCCAACGCAACAATTACTATTACTACCAAAATTCCAATTGGGATTAAAAGTTTTTTGTTCATATTTTTCACTTCCTTTCTTAAATTTTATTTTTTAATCGACCTTTAGAATATTTTACTCTTTCTTTTTTTGTTTTCAATAAGGTTCGGAATTTCATATAACGTCTGCGATTAAGCGATGTTTTTCGGACTATCTTAAAATTATAAATTTCCGAAAAATATGGATTGAGCGAGGCGCAACCGAGCGAGGTCGGTTAATCGCTGTTAGTTGCCCACGAATACTTGGAGTGGTTGATTTTTAGCGCAATATTCCCGAAGGGAAAAAATCAAAGTTGGCGGGTTTGTTACTTTTTATTTTCGAGAAGAATAGTAACTGGGATAATAACGATTATGGAATAAGTAAAAATAGTCCAAATACTCATTATAATTGCCACAATAGGAGAAGACCATAAAACTTCTTTATGGCTCCCAAGGGCGAATTCCGCGACCCACCCTATAAGTCCAAATATTAAGACCCCATGATAGAAATTTTTTATTCTGGATATTTTTAATATAATGAGATGTATCATTAAAAACAGAATAAAGATGGGGATTGTGAAGGGTATTAAGACGCATCCCGCGGGAGGGCAATTAATATTTTCTTCAAAAATAGAATAAACAGTTCCTACAATCAAAAATAATAAAGAGTTTGGGAGCGGAATTTTCCTAATAAAACTGGAAATTTTTTTCCTAAACAAGAAACTTATTCCACCAATTAACATTATCCATACAATCGTTGATCCGATTAAATCTAATCCCATATAAAATTATTATATGAATGGTAGTATATAATTAGTTGTAAGCTAACGATACGTTAGTTGGTAATTTTAATTAGTTTTAAATCAATG
>DYHM01000119.1 GCA_020724125.1 Patescibacteria group bacterium
TAAAACCCTTGATAATACTATCTATGCCAATTTCACCGATAATTGCTGAATGTCTCTGTTCAATACAACTACGGAGAAAAATAATAATCGACCATTACAAAATAATTGTTGATAAGATTGTTTATGTGTGTTATAATATCCTAAAAAACAATTGGTTTGGGTATAATTAAATGTATAAAGAGATAAAAGAATTATTTAAGCATTTTTCTATTTATGGGATGGGTAATATATTAAGAAGGGTTGTTGGCTTTTTAATGATTCCTATCTATACCAGGTATTTATCTCCACAAGATTATGGCATTGTTAATTTGATAAATATTGTTTTTACGCTTTTAGGCTCGGTTATAGGGTTACATATAGTAGATGCAATGATGAGATTCTATTATGAGTATGAAGGAGAAGAAAGGAAGAAAATAGTAAGCACCACATTAATCTCCAGTTGTCTATCAAGTTTTGTGCTTATTTTATTGTTCTTGGTATTTTCCGAACAAATATCTCTGATAGTCTTTGGCAGTGAAAAATTCAGCATATTTTTTATCATAGCTTCAATATCTACCAGTTTATTAGTGGTTACCACTAATTCTTTCTGTTATTTAAGGGCGCGTTTATTATCACTGCGTTACATGATATTATCTTTAGTCCAATTTGTTGTTAGCTTCCTTTTTGTGGTACTTTTTATTGTTGTATTAAAAAAAGGTGTAGTTGGTTTTTTTCTGAGTCAAGCTTTTTCATATTTTTTAATTTTAATTATATTTATTCCAATGATTGTAAACAGATTAAAAGCAGGTTTTTCATTTATTCATTGGAAAAAGATGTTTAACTATGCTTATCCCTTAATATTTTCTGGGTTACTTTATGTTCTATCTATCCATTCTGACAAATATCTTATCCAAAAATACCTGAACCTTGAAAGTCTGGGAATTTATTCATTGGCATTCAGTTTTGGAATAGTTATCCATGAGATTATCGGTATTCCATTAGAGATATCTCTGGGGCCTTATATATATTCAAGAGCAAGACATGTCAATATTAAAGAAATAATCTCATATTTAACATTTCTGTCATTTTTAATATTATTTTCGTGTTTTTTTATAGGGACAATATTTATAAAATATATAGTTATCTTTATTGCTGACCAAAAATTTTGGCAGGCTTATTGTTTAGTGCCGTATATTTTGTTCAGTTTTTGTATACAAGTATCTCTGATTGTACCGGCTATTTGTTTCGCTATTGTTAAAAGAACAAATTATTCTTTATTAACAAGTATTATTAGATTTATATTCAGTGTTTTATCAAATGTTATTCTGCTTCCGATTTTTGGTTTAATAGGTGCTTGTTTTTCAATGGTAATAACGTATTCAGCTATATTTTTGTTTGTGATGTATTCCTCTAATCGTCTGTATCCAGTTAATTATAAATGGGGTAGGATGATTGGTGTTTTTGCTATTTCTATTGGATTTTCATTTATTGGTTTTAATATTAACTTTAAAAATCCGTTTATTGAAATACTTGGTAAGTTCCTTTTAGTTTTTCTCTATTTTGTAAGTTTATTTTTATTTAGAATAATTACAGCTAAGGGAATAAGGTAATAGTTCAGACCCCCCATGAAAAGGATAAATTTTTTGTAGCCGTTCAGTAGGTTCAAAAAAACATTTCACGCAAAGAGC
>DYHM01000016.1 GCA_020724125.1 Patescibacteria group bacterium
CAAAATATCAGAATATCAAAATATCAGAAAAAAAGAAAATTTAGAATTCAATCAGCATATATTGAAATTTAATAACAAGGAAAATTATAAAAAATGAATAAAGAGTTAATCATTAGAGAAACTAAAAAATTTATTAGGAGAAGTCTTAGGGGAGAAGCGAGTGGTCATGATTGGTGGCATGCTTTTCGGGTTTGGAAAACTGCCAAAGAAATTGCCAGAAAAGAAAAAGTAAATTCCTTTATTGTTGAATTAGCCGCTTTACTTCATGATATTGCCGATTGGAAATTTCATAATGGAAATAAAATGGTTGGAATAAAAAAAGCAAAAGAATGGCTTGAAAAACTAAAATTGATAAAAAAAACAATCTCTCAAGTTTGTGAGATTATAAAAGAAACACCTTTTCGAGGGGCTTGGGTTAAAACAAAAATAAAAACAAAAGAAGGAATGGTTATGCAAGACGCTGATAGATTAGATGCTATTGGAGCTATTGGCATTGCCAGAGTTTTTGCCTACGGTAGTTTTGAAGGAAGAGAAATTTATAATCCAGAAATCAAGGCAAAGCGACATAAAACATTTGAAGAATATAAAAGAAATAAAGGGACAGCGATAAATCATTTCTACGAAAAACTCTTACTTCTAAAAGATAGGATGAATACAAAGACAGCAAAGAAAATTGCTGAAAAAAGACATAAATTTATGGAACAATTTTTAAAAGAATTTTTTAAAGAATGGAATCTAAAAGATTTATAAATTTAAAAGAACGAAAACTAATTAAAATCGAAAAAGCGAAAAATATTATTTTTATTGGCGATACTCATGGGGATTTCGGAGTGTCTCGGAAAATTGTAAGGGATTATTTAAAACCTGAAAATATATTAGTTTTTCTTGGAGATTATATTGATCGGGGGTTTTACTCAAAAGAGAATTTAGATTTTTTATTAGGAACAAAAAAAGAAATTTCCAAACCAAATTTATCTTTTACAGGGAAACCATGAAGGATATAGGATTTTGCCATTTTCTCCAGCTGAATTTTAGGAAAGCTTAGAAGGGAAAGAATTTGAAAAATATTGTTCAATTGTTGAAAATTTTCCTTTAGTGGTAGCAATAGAAGATATAATTGCGTTACATGGGGTCTTGCCAGATATTGAGAGTTTAGAAGAAATAAATCAACTAAAGTTAGGAAGTGAGAAATGGCTTCAGATTTACTGGGGGGATTTTTCAGAGGAACCGGGAAAATATTTATGTCTTAACCTTCTTTCTGGTCGGCCAATATTTGGCCGAGATTATTTTTTTAAGATAATGAAAAGATTTAATAAAAAAGTTTTAATCCGTTCCCATCAACCTGATATTCCCCAATCTATCTTTAATAATCGCTGTCTAACTATCTTTACTTCCTCGGCTTGCGCTCGCGAACGAGTCATTGCCATTGCCGATTCAGAAAAAGAAATAAAAAATAATAGAGATTTAAAAATTAAAATAATTTAATCCAGATTTTAAAAGTCAATTTTTAGGCTGGGGTCGACGGCGAGAATGCCGAGGCGGAACGCAAAGCCGGCCGGATTGATGACGTCGGGCCGAAAGAGAAAGTTAGTAGGATTGAGGGCGACAGGAACAAAAGGAAGTGCCGGAGGCGGGATTCGAACCCACAAACCAAAAAATGGCACAAGGTCCTAAACCTTGCGTGTCTGCCAATTCCACCACTCCGGCCGGTTTTTTTAGCGATAGCGTTGAATAGTTCCCGCTTACTGTAAAAATTTTATCTTTCTAAATTTTATTGTTTTAACAAAAGAAGTCAATTAAACTACCCCGCCGACGGAGCGGCGGGGTAGTTTAATTAAAAAGGTGCCAATTTAAAAATTCGAAAAAGAAAAGATTATGACTTTATTTTCTTCGCGGTTCAAAAAGAAAAAAGAGCATTCTGTTTTTTGGCTGTTGTTTTTAATTTTCTTAGTCTTGGGAATGGGAATTTTTGCATTAGCTTTAAATGTTAAGATAGCCAAAGAAAAAACAGCAGCAGAAAAAGAATTAAAATTTTTAGAAGCTAAACTTCAACAATTGAAAATTCAAAAAGAAGAATATCTTAAAAAAATTCCCGAGGTTGAGGGTCAAGAATATTTAGAAAAGGTAAGCCGGGAAGATTTTAATCTTCAAAAAGAAGGAGAGAAGGTAATTATCTTTCCGATAATTAAAGAAAGTCAAAAACCAAAAAAACAATTTAAAGACGATAAAGACAAAAATTTCTTTGAGAAAATTGTTAAGAAAATAGGTCAAACCTTGGATAAAATTTTCTAAAGATTGATAAAAATTAAAATTTGTTTATAATAAAAAATAAAACTCCCAACTATCCCAAGGAGTGGGGTTTTAAAAACAATAAAAAATGGACGAGGAAAAAAAAATTGATATAGAAGAAATTAAAAAAAATTTAGAGGAGTGTCAAAGATTGAGGGATGAATACTTGGCTGGTTGGCAGAGGGCGCGAGCTGATTTTTTGAATTACAAAAAAGAAGAGATGGAAAGAGTGATTGGACTTTTAAAATACGGCAGCGAAGAATTTATTTTAAAACTTTTACCAATAATGGATAGCCTTGAAATGGCGGAAAAGATGTTTTTGAAACATAATTTGAATGAACAAAATAATCAAGTTATTCAGGGTTTTTTTCAAATAAAAAAGCAATTGGAAAATTTTTTAAGAAATCACGGAGTTAGTGAAATAGAAATTAAAGAAGGCGAGGACTTTAATCCTGATTTTGAAGAAATTATAGAAGAAGTAGAGGTTGACAAAGAAGAAAAAGACAAAATAATAGAAGTGGCGGAAAAGGGTTATAAACTTCACAATAAAGTTATTAGGCCGGCAAAAGTGAAAATTGGAAAAATTTAATAAAAATCATTAATTAAAGGTCGGTTTTTTTCTTAATTTAAAATTAAAAAAAAATTCATCTATGGCTTTAATTCCTTATCGTCCCCCTTTTAAAGATTTAGAGGATTGGTTTGAAGATTGGGATTTCCCGCGATTTCCGATAACGCCAGTTATAAAAGAACCCCGAATGGATATTTACGAGGAAGGCAATAATGTAGTAGCCGAAATAGAGACATCGGGTATTGATCCGACAAAATTAGAAGTTTCGATTAAAAATAATATTCTTCGAGTAGAAGGAAAAGAAGAGGAGAAAAAAGAAGAAAAAAAGAGGGGTTATTATCAGAAAGAGATCAGACGAGGTTATTTTAAAAGAATAGCCTCTTTACCAGTAGAGGTGCTTGGCGATAAAGCTGAAGCTGTTTGCGAAGACGGAATCTTGAAAGTAATGATTCCGAAAGCAAGGCCGGCGGCGGAAAAACCAGAAAAGAAAATAGAAGTAAAAGTAAAAAAAACTAAAAAATAAAATCACTTCTCAGTCTTGGTAAAATGCCAAGACTGGGAAAAATTTAAATTAAACTAACTTTAAATTTTAAGTTTTAAAACAATTTTTGAATTTTTAATTTTTAATTTTAACTTTGAACTTTGAACTTTTAATTAAAACTTATGTCTAAAATACTTGGCATTGATTTAGGAACAACCTTTTCAGCAATGGCTATTACAGAACAGGCTGAGTCAAGGGTTATTGAAAATAAAGAAGGCGCTCGGATTACTCCTTCAGTAGTGGCTATCACAAAAACAGGAGAAAAAATAGTGGGAATTTTAGCTAAAAGGCAAGCCATTACTAACCCTAAAAATACTATTTTTTCCGTTAAAAGATTTATGGGTAGGAAATTTTCCGATCCAGAAGTTCAGAAAGAAATAAAATTTGTTTCTTATGAAGTCAGAGAGAGAAAAACAGATGGTGGCGTAGAGATAAAAATAGGAGAAAAATGGTATACACCGCCAGAGATTTCCGCTATGATTCTTCAAAAATTAAAACAGGATGCCGAAGAAAAATTGGGTGAAAAAATTGAAGAAGCGATTATTACCTGTCCGGCTTATTTTGATGATTCCCAACGAACAGCCACTAAGGTGGCCGGCGAGATTGCCGGGCTTAAAGTGAAAAGGATGATTAATGAACCAACAGCCGCTGCTTTGGCTTATGGTTTGACAAAAAAGAAAGACCAGCAGATTGTGGTTTATGATTTTGGGGGTGGAACTTTTGACATTTCTATTTTAGATGTCTCTGAAGATACGGTTGAAGTTAAAGCAACTGGCGGCGATAGCCATTTGGGCGGCGATGATTTTGATCAAAAAATAATTAGTTGGGTGATAGAGAACTATAAAAAAGAACAGGGGATTGATTTGGCGCGAGATAGTTTAGCTCTTCAACGAATCAAAGAAGCAGCCGAGAAATCAAAAATTGAACTTTCCACCACGCTGGAAACAGAAATAAATCTTCCTTTTATTACCTCTGACACGACTGGCCCTAAACACCTTCTTTATAAACTTAATCGAGCTCAATTAGAAAATATGGTCGAAAGTTATATTCATCATTCTTTGGAATTGGTAAGAAAAACCCTCAAAGAAGCTAATTTAGAAACCAAAGATATTGAAGCAGTGGTTTTAGTTGGTGGTCAAACAAGGATGCCGAAAATTCAGGAGGAATTAAAAAAACTTTTTAACAAGGAACCAATTAAAGATATTAATCCTGACGAAGTGGTGGCAGTGGGCGCCGCTATTCAGGGAGGGATTTTACAGGGAGAAATTCGGGATGTTCTTCTTTTGGACGTAACGCCATTAAGTTTAGGGATTGAAACATTAGGCGGCGTTAATACTATTTTAGTTTCTAAAAACACCACTATTCCGACTTCCAAAACCCAAATTTTTTCCACTGCGGCGGACAATCAAACATCAGTAGAAATTCATATCATTCAAGGAGAGAGACCGATGGTTGCTGATAATAAATCTTTGGGAAGGTTTATTTTGGATGGCGTTCCGGCCGCGCCCCGGGGTGTGCCCCAAATTGAAGTAAGTTTTGATATTGATGTTAATGGGATTCTAAATGTCTCTGCTAAAGATAAGGCAACTGGTAAAACTCAATCAATTAGAATTGAAGGTTCTATTGGTTTGTCAAGGGAAGAAATTGAAAAAATGAAAAAAGAATCTGAATTGCACCTTGAAGAAGATAGACAAAAAAGGGAATTAATTGAAGCTCGAAATTTAGCTGATAATTTAATCTACACAGTTGAAAAAACAATCAGAGAAGCAGGGGAAAAAATTTCAGCTGAAAATAAAAAAGAGCTTGAAGAAAAAATTGAAGCCCTAAAAAAAGTTAAAGAAGGAGATGATATTGAAAAATTAAAAAGAAAAATTGAAGAATGTTCTCAATTTTTACAAAAAATAGGGGCTGAAATGTATCGTTCTCCCGGGCCGGAGCAGCCTGAAAAAAAACCAGATGAAAACGATTCAGAAAAAGAAACAAACGAAACAAAAGAATGAAACAAATAAAATTTATTGTTTTTAAAACCCCGGCGACTTGGGGCGCGGTTGGGAGTTCCATTTTCTTTTTTTATTTTTTATCGCTTTGTTAAAAAAAGCATAATCGTAGAATTACTGCGATCGCCTCAATTGTACGATATTAAAAATTATTGCTTCTTGTTAAGCAATATCTTTAAGTAACATCTTAAACAATATCTTTAAACAACATCTCTTTAAGCAACATCTTTAGAGGTTGAGTGTCATATAAAAACAGAACACTATTTTTTTATCCCTTGAATAGTTAAATGTCATATGAAAGGGTACCGCTTTTCCTTAAGCTATTGATTGATTTTAAATGATAATTTTTAATAATTTTGGATTGTTGTTCTTTTTTTAAAATAAACATAAAGGATTTTTTCTTTTCTTAATTCAATTAATTTTTCTTTGTTCATATAATAAAGATGTTGTTTAATAAAGTTTTTTGTGAATTTTAGTAAATTGATGCCATATAAACCCTTTATTTTATAATGTTTTTTAAAGGGAAAAATTATAAAAATACCTCAAAATATTACTAAACAACATCTTTAGAGTTTCCAGATATTGGCGTGTTTGTTGAGTTGGAAAATAACCTGTCCTTCATATTCTCCCGCGGGAATAGTTCTTTCTCGTTTTAAAAGTATATCATAAAATGTTTCGTTTTCTTTTCGAATATACTTATAACCATATCTCTTCTAACCATATCTCTTCCCGTTCGGATCCCAATATTCTTCTTCTTTCATTTCTGACCAATTAGGGAAACTATCAATATAATCTTGAAGTTTTCCTTCTGTTGCTAACTTTTCTAATCTTTCTTTCTCTTTTACTTGTCTTTCCCACCAATAGTATTTACTTGCTAATTCAAGATCGCCTTTTTTTAAAGCAGAAAGATAGAGGTTATAAGTTTCTTCTGGGGTTTTGCCGCCATAAACATCGCTTTTAAGATAATCCAAAAAGCTTTTTTCAAATTCTTTGTAATCCTTGTTGATTTTCCAACTATGATAGGAATAATAAGAATAAGGAATAAGAAAATACAAAAGCGCTAATCCTAAAATTAATATTCCTGAAATAACTATTTTTTTCCTTGAAAGAAATCTCATATTTTTCATTTTACAATCTTTATTTTACAACTTCTGACAAAAAAACAACCTTTTTGCGTAAAAGCTTTGATTGTTAAAATTTAGTCACATGGGGAGTCGCCCTCCCTGTAAGTTTGGCGGAGGGTCGGCCTCCCCCTTCCCCTTTTTTACTTATAGTCAAGCCATATTGCGGCTATCTAAACGAGAAACAAAAAACTCCAAATTCCAAAAATCCATAAAATAATTTTCTTTCGTTTTTTCATATTATTTTTTCCAAATTAAAATTATGTTCATTTAGCAATAATTAAAATTTTAGAAATCGTCGTATAAGTCTTTTTCTTAAAGCTAAAAACAATTTCATCTTTTATTGACACCGAAGCGCTATTAAAAAACCTATCAATTTCGCTAAATACAAAATTAAAATCTCTTTTTAATTTCCAACTTTCCTCTAAATTCTTTTTACTTGCCAGAACTACAAAAAATCTATTATTCGCGCCAAATCTTTGCGCGCCCTGATTTTCATAAAGCCAAACAATTAAACCTTTTGGATTTTTTAAAACTTGTTCAAGTGTAAAATTTTTTGGCAGATATGTTATTTTTAAATCAAATGGTTGATTATTAAAGAAAATATCAACACCAAAATTATTTTTGAGTGTCGGAATTACTTTTGAATGTTGGCTGATATGATCTTCGATTAAAACAGTTGTCCAGTGATTATACCAAGTAGCAATTACATAGTGGGTAATATCATCATGCAGCTTACTTTTTACACCACTTATTAAATCTTCATATCTTACAAATCGTCGCACATATTCACTTTGAATTTTTTGGTCTAATTGCCCCTGAACAACGCCCCACCTAAACTTTTTAACTTTCAATAGTTCCTGTTTTAAATTCTCATCGGATATAAGTTTTTGCCTTTCTTTAACCTGTTCTTGATATCTCTTTTTGATAAATTCATCAATTTTATTTTGAGGAATATCAATAAGTTTTTTAACAAGATCTAAAACAGTGCCTCTTGTGTTAATATCTAAAATTCCTGCCAACTTTTTTAAGTTATCGGATTTAATAGCCCTCAATTTTAGATTTGTTAATTCTTTTTTTGAAACTAACATAATTATCTTTTTTGAAATAATAAAATATATTCGTGCCTAAAAATATAGAAGCCCCCAACCAAAGCCCTATATCGCCACAAATGCTCTTGATTTCTTTTGGCGCGATTATTAACCATATTTTTAACCAAAATACTTTTTAGTATTAAGTTGTCTCGATTCAATATTTCTTGCATAGCCATAAATCCCAATGGCACCCATTCAGAATTTGCATACTTATCGCCAATTACAACCGCTAAATAATGTTTTCTTTCAAGTAAATTCAAAAAATTAGAAACAACATCGCCGAAAAGTTTTAGAAATTCCTGAACTGATTTAGTATTACTTAAATCGTCCGGCCTGTCGCTAAATTTAATAATATCGTGATATGGCGGGTGCATTATTATAAATTGAACACCTTGTTTTCCGTGATTTATTAATACTTCCTCAATTTTTTTCCTGGTAGCTTCTTTGGCGCTATCTGCAATTAAAATTGTTGAAAAAAGTTTATCTTTGGAATCAAATAATACTACCTCCTGACTAATTCTTTGTTTTGCCATTTCTGCAATTTTTGGCAATAACTCAATCCCTATTCCGTTTCTACTTAATCTTTTACATTCAATTAAAGTTGTTCCGCTTCCCAAAAAAGCATCCAAAACAACATCGCCTTTTTTGGTAAATCTTCTTATTAATTGATTTGGTATTTGCGGAATAAAATTTCCATGATAGTCGCCTTTATGCGCGCCGGATTTATCTCGCTCGCCAATAATCCACAAGCTATCAGTCAAAATATCCTGATGTTCTTTCCAATTTTTCAAATTTAAATCGTTTATTTTTGGCATAAATAAGATAGAGTTCACATTAAGTTTTAGATTAAGGTTTTAACTTGGTTAAGGTATTTCTCTTCTTTTTCTTTCATTTTAATTGCTTCTTCATTACTTTTTTCATGGTCATAACCTAAAAGATGAAGCGTTCCGTGGATTAAAACACGGGCTAATTCTTCTTCAAAAAGAATTTTTAAATGTTGACTATTCTTTTTTATTTGCCGGAGACAAACAACAATTTCACCTAATGTTTTTGTTCTCTTTAATCCCTTAATTTGGAATTTTCCGAAATCAACCTCGTTTTCCGAAAAGGTTAAAACATCGGTCACTCGATTTTTATGACGATATTTTTTGTTGAGTTTTCTTATTCTATTTGTTCCAATAAAAGCCATTGAAAGATTTTTCTTTCCTTTTTTTTCCCATTCTAAAATACGGTTGATAATCTCTTTAATGGCTTCTTGATTAATTTCAGCGGTGGTTAAATTGTTTATTTCAATATTAAAATTAGACATTTTTTAAACGACCTAATTTTTTTAATTTTTCGTAATATTGTTTTTTTTCTTCTCTTCGCAGGGCTGAATGTCTCTTTAATTGCTTGCTTTTTTCTCTTTTTTTAAACATTTTCCTTTTTACTTCCAACAAAATCCCGCTTTTTTTAATTTTAGCGGTAAAACGTCGAAGTAAATTATATGAACTCTCATGGGGTTGTTTAATTACTGTTAAAGGCATACATTTGAATTTAGAATTTAGAATTTTGAATTTTGAATTTTGAATGAATTTTGAATCTGTTATCTATTATCTGTTAACTGTTAACTGTTATCTGTTAACTCTTCTTTGTTATCTGTTTTAGACTTTGAACTTTGAACTTGTTCTATCTTGTCCGCCCACCAGGAGTCGAACCTGGAACTCACGGCTTAAGAGGCCGTTACTCTACCAATTGAGTTATGGGCGGTTGTGATTAATGGTTTAATTAAAATTCCCTTTATTCTATTGTGCAATTTATGACAAAGGGTCCGCCACCGCTCCAGGTGGTTAAACTGACATCCGTTACTCCTAAAACATTCAAAAATGAGCCAACCAAGATATAAGAACTGTAAATCAAAACCAAACCAATCAGAACCCCATAAAAAAATTTCTTTCCGGTGGTTAAAAGATCTGGCTTGGACCCGCCTAAATAAAACAGCAAGCCAGCAATCACCATCATTAAAACAGCCACATAAGGAATGATGTAAATTAAAACAAAACTAACTGTATTGTTAATCATTACAAAAAAATGACAAAACTGACAAGGAATTCCTTTTGGTTTTAGCGCTCCTTCCGCTATTCCCGATACTGTGCAGTTTCCTTTATTATCAATCCTTCCTTTTTCCCAAATTGGTTTTCCAAGTCCGCAAGGAACTAAACCTTCATAACAGATAGCGATTCGATCCGCTGAAGGGGGCGTTTTTTTAACGTCTTTCCAACATTTATCGCCGATAAAAAAAGGATAATCTCGCGGACAAGCGCTGTAAATATTTGCCACAGCCAAACTTATAGAAGGCAAAAATAAAGTTATTAAAAAAACAGCAAGTAATAATTTTGTTTTAAACATAAAAAGATAAATAACTAATGACGAATTTCTAATTTCTAATCAATGCCATAATAAAAATGCAAAATGCAAAAATCAAAATGTAAAATGGTAATGTAAAATCCCAAATCCTAATTTCTAAATCCTAAACAAATTCAAAATTCTAAATTCAAAATTCAAAACAGACGAGTTTTGATTATTGGGATTTAGGATTTCGGATTTGTTTAGGATTTAGGATTTTGAATTTAGAAAATTGTCATTTTGATTTTTTCATTTTGCATTTATTATGCGCCCTCGCCCTGACTCGAACAGGGATCTACGGGTTCGAAGCCCGTTGTTTTATCCATTATACTACGAGGGCAAAATAAATCAATTTCAAAGCGAAAAAAATTATTCAACACTTTCATTTTACTCACTTTTTGAAATTTGACAAATTTTTTCTTTCTGCTAAATTA
>DYHM01000017.1 GCA_020724125.1 Patescibacteria group bacterium
TTATTGCTAAAGCAGTAGTGGCGTTCTTATGTATTTTTATTTGCATACGTTAAGCGCGTTTACACCTTAACGTATCGTTAGTCAATAAGTATTCGACTTAATTTAATTTATCAAAATTACAAAGAATTACAAATGAGTCTCCATTTCATTTGTCCACCAACCCGTAATAACAATAAAAAAATGAAACTGCTTTTTAAAAAAATTTTAATAGTTTTTTTAGGACTTTTGGGGGGATTTTTAATTTTAATAATTATTACTGCTATAAAACTAAGTTGGGATGGTTATCAATGGCAAAAATCACTTGAAAGATGGGAAGAATCTTTAAGAAAACCATACAAAGAGGATATCTATGGCGGCAAAACTCCCGAAGAAACCTGGCAAATGTTTTTAGACGCTTTACGAAAAGAAGATATTGACTTGGCGAGTAAGTATTTCGATGTTGAACATCAGGGGAAGGTTAGGCAGGTATTGAAAAAGATAAAACAAGAAAATAAGCTTACCAATTGGATTAAAGAATTGGAAATTCTGGAAAAAGATAAAAATGTATTACCCCAAGATAGGGCTTATTACTCTTATGAGTATTACGATGAAGAAACTCAACAAAATCTTTGGTCAACAGTTGTTTTTTATCTAAACCCTTATACAAAAGTTTGGAAAATACTCTATTAAAAAATGCAAAATAAGATATTAAAACTTCAAATCTTGTTTCTCGTTTTACTGATAATTTTTTGTTCTTTTTTAATTTCTCAGTTATCTTTTTCTTATTCCACCAACAACACTCATTCAGTTTTAACCGAAGAAGTAGTTAAGTTTTTTAATACTAAAAATCCTAATTATAAACTTTCTCAACAAGAAATAGAATGGTTAAAACAAGGTTCGATTAGAGAAGATGAAGTACCAAGATGGATTAATCATTTCTATGACCCAGTTCACAAAATTGGCTGGACTGGAAAACATTTTGGTTATCTTTCAGAAGAAGAAGGTTACAAAATAGGAGCTGATATCGCTCCCAAACCAGCTATTGCTTCTATTAATTGGGCAACCAATCAAGAATATCAATCAGCTTATGGCAGGCAATACGGCAATCAAACCTGGCAAAAAGCCATAAAATCATATTTAGATGGAGATAGAAAATCAGCTTTTTTGGCTTTAGGTCATATCTTACATCTTATTCAAGACCTCAGTGTGCCAGACCATACAAGAAATGATACTCATACTGGAATATACGGAGATCCCGGTTCGCCTTATGAATTATATGCGAAAAACTACACCAATTATAACCAACTCAATATTGCTCAGGAATTAACAGCTCAAAATAAAGAGTTGTTAAATTTTTCAAGTCTTCAAGGTGTTTTTGAATTTTTAGCTAATTATTCAAACAAAAATTTCTTTTCTGAAGATACAATTAGCAATGAAGAGTTTGAAGAACCAAAAGTAGAAAAGTTAAAAAAGAGAATTGAAAATATAGACGGTAAAAAGAAAAAATTTCTTATTAGTCCCCAAAATAATATTTATTTAGCTGCGGAAAATGATTTAAGTAAACTTTCTACAAAAGAGGAAAATTTCGTCCTCCCTTCTTACCGCGCTCATCTTTTTCCTCAAGCGGTTTTGGCTAGCGCCAGTGTTATTGATTTGTTTTTTAGGGAAATTGAAAAATATAAAACTCAACCGAAATTATTAGAACCTATCGTTCCTGATAAAAATAGTTCTTTAAGCCAAACATTCTTATCAGCTCCTAAGGTTTTAGTTCTAAAAGCTAATGATCTTATTGATAAAGGTTATACATCAACAGGGCTTTTTATTGTTCAAACTACTCAAAAAACCAAAGAAACTATTTCTCAAATAGAAAATAAAGTTCAAAATACTTTTAATTTAATGGGGGCAAAAATAGGAGAGATTCAAAAATCTTTAGAAGCGATTAGTCAAAAGATAAGCAGCGAAGCGGGAATTGTTGTTAGACAAGTTCAAAACAAAACTAATGAGGTTATTCAACAAGTTCAGAATAGTGTTTTTCAGGGTCTGTTTGAAACGGGGTTGGTTAAACCAGTAACGCCGAGTTCGGTTTTGAAACCGAATTCGGCGCAAACCCCGAATTCGGCGCTAACGCCCTTGACCTCGAATTCGGCGCAAACGCCGAACTCGGCGACAACGCCGAATTCGGCTTCAACCCAAAAAACAGAGTCAGGTTTAGTTTTAAAACCTGTTTTGCCGCCAAGTCCAATCTTACCATCAAGCCCGAATTCTCTAACAGAACCATTAACAAATCCCTTAATAGAATTCCAGGAAATTCTTGATAATCTTACTAATGAAATAGAAATTTTAGAACAGAAAATTAAAGAAAAAATTAAAGAACAAGAAACAAAAAACAAAGAAACAAAACTTGGTTTGGATAATTTAGATAAAAAAGATTCTTCTGAATCTAATATTTCAAATGTTTCAAGTCAAACTTCCCAATTTGGTCGAGGTCCTGATCTTAGTTTTATTTCTTTTAATTTAGGAACGAGCGCGACTAACTCAAATTCTGACGCAATAACAACCTCGGCAACAACCACGGCTTTTACCACGGACTCGGCTACTACCACGGATTCAGCAACCAGTTCAGCCACGACAACAACCACAACGCCTATTTTAAAACCCATCTTAATCACTGAAATTCAAACTGCCAGCCAAGGATCTCCTGATGATGAATTTATTGAATTGTATAATCCCAATGAAAAAGCAGTAGATATTTCTAAATATTCAATTCAAAAGACCTCTGAAATCAATATTTCTGCTTTTTGGGAAAATTTTAAGGAAAATAGTTTTATTCCCGCTAAGGGATATTTCTTGCTTGTTAATAAACAGGCGAAAAATCAACAATTATTGAATTTAGCTGATTTAAAATACAATTCTTTTCAATTAGACAATAAAAACAATACGATTTATTTAGTTGGGAACCAGGAAAAAATAGAATTCCCAGTTGTCGCCGCTTTAACCGCTTCAACCGCTTCAACCGCTTTGACCGCTTCAAGTGCTAATGACACTAATAATTCAGAAATTGATTTCAACTCAATTACAGGTCAACAATTTGATTCAGATATTATTGATTTTGTTGGTTATGACTATTTTCAGTTTGTTCCCAAGGTTTGGTCGGAAGGAATTCCAGCTCATGATCCAATAATTGGAAAGAGTTTAACACGGAGAAGAGGGAACTCGGCTTCAGCGCCAAACTCGGCTTCGACATTGAACTCGGCAACCGCGCCAAACTCGGCTTCAGCGCCAAACTCGACAATCATCACTGGCTCGACATCAACGCCGAACTCGGCATTCCTAAATGGATACATTGACACTAATAATAATTTTGAAGATTTTGAAATTACCAATCCCAATCCTTTTAATTCTTCGGGTAGAACCCTTAATCTTTTACCGCCGGAAACTCCTAAAAACTTTCAAATCATTCAATCCACTGACAAAACCTTAACCCTTAGTTGGTCAACTTCTTCCGACCCTGATGGTCTAATGGAAGATATCGGTTATTTTATTTACTATTCCCGTTATAATTTAACAAAAACTTCCGAAGATGGTCATTTAGACCTCTCTAATAAAAATTGGCCCAATAGAATCTTTAGCGCTTCCGCTTCTTCAACTATTTTAACTTTATCGGGAGAAAACATTTATCCTCTTTACAAGTATTCTCTTGGAATTAAAGCTTTTGATGGTCTTTATTTTTCAGAGATAGCCACGACTGCTGGTTATGCCGCCCTGCCTAAAATAGACACTCTTCGAGCTGGTCCTTCGGCAATCAGAAAGGGAATTGACCTTTTTTGGGAGAATCCAAAGGGTTATCCCGGCGCTTGGATAAAAAGATTCATTCTTAAATACGGAGACAAGGAAATCAAAGAGCAAAAAACAAATAATAATGAATTAAATTGGGACGAAGCTATTTTAATAGATGATAATGTTATTCCCTACGGGGGAGAAGGAGGCGATCAACTGGAATTTTTTACCATTAAAAATCTCATTCCTCAAAAAGATTATTATTTTGCCTTAAAAAGCGTCAGTAAATTCGGCGTTGTTTCCGAGATTTCAAATTCGGTTAAAACTCAAGCTTGGTCTGGTTTTCAGGATAATCAGGACGGAACAATCTCTGATTTTCGGACAGGTTTAATCTGGCCGAAAGATGGTTTAAAATTTAATCCTGAACAAAAATTATTGACTTGGTCGGAAGTCAATGATTATATTCAAAGATTGGTTCTTTGTCGGAATGGAGAGTTTGAAATGGAAGAATTGGACTCGGCTTCTGCTTTGGACTCGGCGTCAGCGTCAAACTCGGCTTCCGCGCCAGACTCGGCGCTGAATACAACTTCGTCTTCCGCAACAACTTCGGCAACCACCACTGACTCGGCAATCACCACTTCTGTCTGTCAAACCAAAGGAGGTATTCGTTATTCTGATTGGCGCTTGCCAAACCAAGCAGAATTAAGTAGTATTATAAATTATGGACAGATTGAGCCAGCTCTTTATCAAGATTATTTTCTTAATTTTAATTTCTTGATTCCCTATTGGACCTCTTCGGTTTTTTATCAAGCCTCTGCTTATCAACCAGGTTGGTTAATAATAACAATTATTGATTTCCGAGATGGTCATATTGAAACAATTGCTCATTCCCAAGAACCCTTTCCTAAATTCTTTTTTCTTCCAGTCCGAGGTTCAGAAAAAAAGGAATGTCAGGAGAATAACTTTCAGAATAATGAAGATGGAACAATTATTGATCTCTGTCAGAATCTTGTTTGGACAAAAGGAACTGCGCAGGGAATTTGGACTCAAGGTTTTATGGGTGAATTAGGTTTAGCTTGGCATGAGTCCTGGCAAAAAGCCAGAGAATTCAATCTTGCTGGCTATAATGATTGGCGAATTCCTAATATCCAAGAACTCCTTAGACGTCCAAATGCATCCCTCTCTTGGAGAATCCATTGGTCGGCCACCATTGACATCTCTAATCCCCAGAAAGCTTGGATTAGGTGTGGCTACCGGATTGTCCTTCCATCTACCGACAAGACCCCAAAGGGTAATGGTTATTTTCTCTCCTTCGTCAAAGACCGAGAGTAAAGTTTTAAAAATTTGTATTAATTTACTTTGTATTAATTTGTTATTAATTTATTATGAAATATCTTACCGCCATTGATATAGGGACTGACAGTATAAAAATCTTAATTGGTCAAAGAGAACAAAATTCTTCAGAAATTAAAATTTTGGCTAAAGAAAAAATCTCTCAATTTGGGTTGCGAAAAGGAGAAATATACGATGTTGATAAAGCAGCGGAAGGATTAATAAACTTAAAAGAAAAAATCCAAGAAGAAGAAAAAATAAAAATTAAAAAAATAATCGTCAATATCAATAGTCCACATATTTCTCTTATTAAAAATCAGGGAATAGTTTCCATTTCTCGGGCTGATACTAAAATTTCCGAAGAAGACATTCAACGGGTTTTACAGGCGGGTCAAATTTTAACCCTGCCTTCAAACAATGAAATTTTAGATGTTTTGGTTCAGGAATTTATAATTGACGGTCAGCCGGGAATAAAAGAACCATTGGGTTTAAGGGGTTTTCGCTTAGAGGTCAAACTTTCTTTAATTTCTGTCTTCAGTCCAATTTTGGAAAATTTAGAAAAAGCCGTTGAAAAGGCGGAATTAAAAATAGAAAATGTGATTCCCTCTCATTTGGCCGCGAGTCGGGCTGTTTTAAATTCCGAACAGAAAGAATTAGGAATAGCTCTTATTGATATGGGTCACAGCACCACTTCTTTAACGGTTTTCAACGAAGGAAACTTATTAGATTTCAAAATTTTTCCACTTGGCTCGGTTAATATCACTAATGATATTGCCATTGGTTTACGAACCGAAGTAGCCGTGGCTGAACAAATTAAAAAAGAATTCGGCGTTTTTGAATTTTCAAAAAAAGAAAAAAAAACTAAAAGAGAAAAAATTAATCTTTCAGAAAAAGAAGTTTCTTTTTCAAGAATTTTTTTAAAAAAAATTATAAAAGCCAGGGTGACAGAATTATTTTCCGAGATAAACAAAGAATTAAAAAAAATCTCTAAAAATACCATTCTACCAGCTGGTTTAGTTTTAACCGGCGGGGGAGCTTTTCTGCGGGACTTAACGGAATTTGCTAAACAAAAATTTGAACTTCCCTGTCGTTTAGCTGGGCCCCGCAACCTGTCAGGGATTGAAAATGAATTAGATTTTTCTACTGTCGCTGGTTTGTTATTATCTGGCTTCGATGCTCTTGATTCTGAATTAAAAAACGAAGAAGAAAAAGGAAGAAAAAGGGGGTTAGGAGCAAGTCTAAAAAAAATAATAAAGATATTCCTTCCCGATTGATAAGTTTTATAAATTCAAGTTTTCAGTCCTGAATTTTTATTTTTAAAAAACGGGAATTTTAAAATATGCTCAAAAAACACATAAATAATGTTCGCTCTCAACAAAAGCTAAAACAACGACCATTTCAAAAGTTAGAGCAAAAAAAAGAGCAACAATTTATTTCTTCGAGGCCTAAAATAAATCCGGTTAGAAAACGCCGAGGCCTTAAACCCAATCAGCGCTTTCTAAAAAAGGCAACGAATTATATTCATCCCTGTCCCAAGACGCCGAGACTTTCTATTGGGGTAAAAGTAATCGGAATTGGCGGCGCTGGCTGTAATACTATCTCGCGGTTGAAATTAGATCCTAAAAAAGGAATCGAAACTTTTAGTTTAAATACTGACGCTCAATCTTTAACCAGAGTTTCTTCGTCAAAAAAAATTCTCATTGGCGAAAAAATAACCGGCGGCTTAGGAACAGGCATGAATTGGAAACTTGGTCAACAGGCAGCCGAAGAAAGTAAAGAAATCTTAAAAGAGATTTTAAAGGGAACCAGCGCTGTTTTTTTAACAGCTGGCCTCGGCGGCGGCACCGGGACGCCGGTTATTTCCTTTTTAGGGAAATTGGCCAAAACTCTTGATATTTTAACTATTGCTGTTGTGACCCTGCCCTTTTCATTTGAAGGAGCAGCAAGAAAAAAACTAGCTAATTGGGGATTAAAAAATCTTCAGAAAAATGTAGATGCTTATTTAGCTATCCCTAATGACCGAATTTTAAAAATAATTAACAAAAACACCCTTTTAGAAGAGGCCTTTCTAAAAGTTGATAAAATCTTAAAAGAAGCATTAGAGGGTATTTTTGAAATTCTTTTTTCAACCGGCATTATTACTTTAGATTTCGCAGATTTAGAAGAGATTTTAAAGAATTCTGGCCGGGTTTTATTTAGTCAGGGGAGGGCTAAGGGCGAACAAAGAGCAACAGCCGCTATTAGTCAGGCCCTTCAGTCTTCTTTAATTGATTTTTCGCCAAAAAAAATCAAAGGGGTTTTATTTACTATTTCTGGCCAAAATATAAGCTTGACAGAAGTAAATCTGATAGCTAATTTTATCAAAAGAATAACCAATAAAAGCGTTAAAATTCTTTTTGCTGTTTTAGAAAATAAAAATTTAGAAAAAGGCGAACTTAAAATTAATCTGATTGCCTCGGGAATAGAGTGATATGACGATTTCAAGGGCTCTTTTTTATTTCTCCCTTTCTTTTGTTTTGGGAATTTTTGCTTTCTCTTTTTTCCCCCTATCATCGTCTTTGATATCCTTAATAATTTATGAACTTTTCATTTTAGGGCTTTTTTACGGTTTATTTTTTTTCAAAGAAAAAAACATTTTTGTTTTTGGAATTTGTTTAATCTTTCTTTCTTTGGGAATATTTCGAATGGACGCAACTAAATCAGCAAATCAACCGCCAAAATTTTCCGAACCAACTTATTTTGACTTGCCGGTTTTAAAAGAAAAATTAAAAACTCTTATTTTTGAAAATTTTTCTCCACCTCATTCTTTAATTTTAACTGGCGTAATTTTTGGAGATAAAAAAGGATTTTCATTAGAGTGGAAAGAAAGATTTAACAAAACAGGTCTTTCCCATATTATTGCTGTTTCCGGGATGCATATTGTTATTCTGACAGCTATTCTTATTTGGCTTTTTATCGCCTTGGGACTGAATCGCTTACAGGCTTTTTATTTTGTCTTGATTGCCTTATGGTTTTTTATTTTATTGACTAGTTTTCAAGCTTCGGCAATCAGGGCTGGCGTTATGGGTTCAATTTTTCTAATTGGCCAAAAACTTGGCCGACAATCCGCCAGCTTGCGAACTTTAATTTTTACAGCCGCCTTAATGCTTTTTATCAATCCTTTGCTTTTAAAACATAATCTTGGTTTTCAACTTTCTTTTTTAGCTACTCTGGGCTTGATTTGTTTAGCGCCTCATTTAGAAAATTCTTTAGAAAGAATTAAGTTATTAAAATTTCTTAATCTTCCCTTTCTATTGTCTGCTACCATTTCAGCTCAAATTTTTGTCTTCCCGATTTTGATTTACAATTTCGGCAATTTTTCGATGGTTGCTCCCCTGACCAACATTTTGATTGTTCCTCTGCTGCCATTTTTAATGGGTTTTGGTCTTATTTTTTTATTACTTGGTTTAATTTATAGTCCTTTGACTTATTTAATTTCTTGGCCCATTCATTTATTCCTTAATTATTTAGTTTTTATTGTAATTTTTTTCTCTCAACTTTCATTTTCATCTTTATTCTTGAAAATTCCTGAATTTTTTATCTTTTTTTACTATCTAATTTTGGCTTTGATTCTTTTTCTCATCCAGAAAAAAAGCAGAGAAGTGGCATTAGAAAAATTTTTTAAATTTTATAAATAACTTCAAAAACATATTCTTTTCTAAATCCAAAACCAAGAATGAAGATGTAGAAATATTTTCTAATTAACATACTGACTGACTCTCGTTAATTAGATTGAAGCCCTTTTTTTGTATTTCTTCTTATTTAATAAAGGGTTTCAAGTAATTAGAGGGACAATCTATTTACTGAAAGTCAGTATGTTGACGTTTCCGAAACGGTGGTATTTATTGGAAAAAGTTAGAACTTTCTACCGGGAAACTCCCAATGCCGATTTCTGAAAATTTACGCTCGGCTGAATTTCGTGCCAATGAAACCGGCGCGCCGCGTTTAAACCCTACAGATTCGGATTAACAACTCTACCTATAAATAAAATATTACCTGTGCTTTTTTGCTGAATCAAGAATATGAATGGATGATCTGCTCGAAATACTGGTATTTTCGGTTCTTTTTGAGGGCCTGGGCTTGCCATTTCCCCCATAATAATTACTGTGGCCGCAGCCGCTTCTGTCCCTTCTTCATTTACCTCAACAAAAGCCTGGCGAATTGCCTCGTCAATTTTTAAATCTTTACGGCCAGTCATTCCGGAAAAATCTGCCGAGTCAGAAAAGGCCATCGACATGCCCATTGCTTTAAGGTCATCCGCCATGAAATATTTTGTTTCAAATTTAAATTTAGGAATAAATACCTTAACTCTCTGTTTTTCTAAATCTTTTTTCCACTCTGACAATTTTTGGGCGCTAAGCGAACTTTCTAATTTTTCTAAATTGTCGCCTTTTGGAAGCAGAAGCAACATAGACAATTCTTCTCCGGAATACGGCATTTCAAGAATTTGAAGATTGCTGTTTTCAGCATAATTAAAAATGGCTTCGTCGTCCGCGCGCTGCATCATTTGAACTTTCACAGTGCCGCTTTTTTTAGTTCTGAAATCTTCTTCTTTTGTGTCATTTTTATTAAATTGCTTGACCCACTCTCCCTTAAAGTAAACGGCATTTGTCAACACCAATTTTGTCATTGTCTGTATCATTCCTGGAGGAATTAAATCTTTGATTTTATCATTCGTTTGGTTTTCCACCCAGTTATTTATTATTACTCGCGACCCTTCGGGATCTTTTTCGAAATCAAGATTTGTGACTTTCCCTCTATAGTATTTTTCTACACCATCAAAATAATCTTTTAGAAATTGGTAATCTTTTTGAGCCCAAAGAGCATTGGCGCCGCTAAGTTCATATTTTTTATCTTCCTTATTTATTTCGTTAAAAATAGAGGCATATTCAGTTCGTCTTAAATTACTCTCTTCCGGGAAATAAAACACTGACCGTATTTCTTTGGCCGTTTCATCCTTCGCGCCTTCATAAGTCATTACAAAAGCGCTAGAAATGCTAAATGGCGAAAAGAATATATTGCCACTATCTTTGCTTTTTAATTTAGAATAATAATCTAAAGCAAATTGATTATTAGCGTCCACGATATTGTTAATATCCGTGGGTTTTGGTTTTGGCTCCGGTAAGGGAATTATTCCTTCACGACCTTCACGAATTGGCTCCGGTAAGGGAATTATTCCTTCACTAAATATAAAAATACCACCGATAATTACAATGGCTAAAAGCATTGTAATGCCTGTTATAATATAACTTAAAGATTTCCCCGAGCCTCCGTGCTCGGGGTCGCGGCAAAT
>DYHM01000120.1 GCA_020724125.1 Patescibacteria group bacterium
AATAATGGAAATGACACCCAATAACAGGAAAAGCAAATTCCTATCATTATCATTAATGGTGTGTAATAAACCAATCATCTCTGTTATTATACCTGTATATGATGGAGAAAAATTTATAAATAAGGCTATTCACTCAGTTTTAAATCAATCTTTGAACAACAATTTATATGAAACGATTGTTATTAATGATGGTTCTATTGATAGAACTGAGGAAGAAGTTCTTATATTTAAAGATAGTATCAAATATATATCACTAAATAAAAATTCAGGCAGATTATACGCAACATGTGTGGGAATATTGGAAGCAAAAGGGGAGTTCCTTGCATTTTTAGATGCGGATGACTTATGGAAATACAATAAGTTAGAACTAGTTATTAAAAAATTTTATGAAAATGAAAATGCTGCATTAATAGCACAAGATTATGAGTATATAAACGAAGAAGGTTATAAGTTAGAGATAGCAAATTTTCACAGAGAAAAGTATAACAAAATAAAAAATTTGCCCGATGAAATTAAAAAAAGACTAATGAAAGAAGCTAATCTTACTTTCAATAATATAGTTAGAACGGGTGGTAGCGGATTATGTGTTTCTACAAAATTCTTGGATAAAGAAAAATTTTATAAGTTTGTTAATATGATACCACTTGATATAAAAAGAAATATGGTTCAAGATGCAACTATTTCAATTTTTTCAATGATCCAACCAAATGCTGAAATTGACTACATCGATAATGTTCTTTATTCCTATAGATTACACCAAAGCTCTGGTGTAGGTAATCAAGTATTTACCAAAGATATTCAAATAATAAAGAAATCTCTTGAAAACATCATTATTTCCTATAATTATCTTTTAGAGAATTTAATAGTACATTTTTATCCACAATTAGTTAAACAAGCAATAGATAATATAAAATCTATAAAATATAGAAAAGAACTTCTGACAGGTAAAAAGAAGAGGAAAATAATATCTTTTTTTATAGATATTATCAAATGTAGTCCCCAAATTAAAAAAATTAGTTGTGAATTTATAAAATTGTTTCTTAATATACTTTTAGGGAATCATCTTTATAATTCATTTAGAGTATATTGGAAAAAATCTTTCTTTAGAACAGAAAGATAGGTTAAAATAAGGAAGATTTACCTATGGAAAAGTTTCATGGCTTTATTGAAAAGGTATTGATTTCTGTGATAAGTGGTTTGGTTATAATACCATTACTTAGAGAACTATTAAAAAAAATAGTACCTTCATTACCGGAAATATCTCTTTGTATTGGATCAAAAGTTATTATTGGTCCACCATACTTTTTCTTTTTAGCATCAATCATAGGAATTTACTTAATTTTATCTACGATACTTTCTGGACGTATCGGTTGTAACAGAAAACTTGGACAGGTATGTAAACAATTTCAATTTTACTCGCAGGTTTGTCAATTTGCGTCCAATGGCATTGCCAAATATAAATTCATTCGGAGAAAAAAACTTCCTTGTATCAAAATAGAGTTACAAAATTATAATTTAGACTTTGCAAATGCAGAAAGCTTTACTACGTCTGCAGATTGTGGTATTATATTTCGTAAGAGTCCACATTTATTTGCTAAAGGTTTTTTGATTAGTGACAAAGAAAAGATGTGTTTTGATATA
>DYHM01000018.1:0-7002 GCA_020724125.1 Patescibacteria group bacterium
AATAATGGAGATTGCTTGAACCGGACAAACCTGAATAGCTTCTTGAATACAGTCTAAATTTTTTATTTCAAACTCCTCTGTTTCTTTTTTTTCATCAAATTCCCCTTCTTTTAAATGTGATTTTCCTTGTTCGGTTAATTCAAAGTATTTTGGGCATAAACTGACACAAGAACCGCAGCCTATGCATTTTGATTTTTCTAAAATAATTTTTTTCATAAAATTTAAAAAATAATTTCACTCACTTTTACTGGCTGGCATTTACCCCATTGACCCTTTTTTAACAAACCGTTTTTTGCTCCTATTTTTTGAATGCAACTGATTGCGTTAGCCGTTGCTAATTGAATCGCGTATTTCAGATTATTTTTTTTTAAAAGTCCGCTTAGAAAACCGCTAGCAAAAGCATCTCCCGCCCCTGTTTTTTCTACCACTGAAACCGCTGGCGCCTTGGCTTGATATAATTTTTTACCGTCATAAACTATTGAACCTTCCCTGCCCTTGGTAATGACTAAAACCCCATTGAATACTTGATTTATTTTTTTTATTATCTTTTTTTCTTCTTTTTCGCCGGAAAGTAAACTGGCCTCTTCAAGATTTAAAATTAAAATATCAATTTGTTTTAAAATAGGATTTAAAATTTTTTTATCTAATTCAAGTTGGGTTTTACCGAGATTGCTTGCCACTTTTATATTGTTTTCTTTGGCAAATTTTACCAAGGGTTCAAAAATTACAACCGCCGAACCGCTTAAAGGCGCCAAATAAAACCATTTTGCTTGTTTAATTCTATTAAAAGAAATATCTTTTTTAGTAATAAAATGACAGGCTCCTCGGTAAAGTAAAATTGTCCGTTCGGCTCGTTTCAATTGACCAGCGGAAAATAAAGAAAAAATAATTGAATAAGCAGTTAGATAGTTTTTAGTTTTTTTTACCAAGCTAGTATTGATTTTAAATTTTTTAAGGTCTTCCAAAATAGCCTCGCCTCTTTTATCATCGCCGATTTTGCCGCAATAAGCTGTTTTAAACCCCTGATTAACAAAAGCGCAGGCGGTATTTGTTCCGCCGCCGCCAGTGGAAACAGATATTTCTTCAATAAAAATTTTTGAACCTAATGGAAAACAAAAAAAATTTCCATTTTTTAAAGAATCTTTGCTTAAAATTTTATAACTATTCTTTTCGATTTTGACAAAAGTATCACGCGTTGCCGACCCAAAAGTAATAATATCAAACATAAGCAATTTGAGAGTGTTGAATAATTACTTTTCATGTTGATTTTCCTCTTGATTGACGTTAATTCAGGTAAAAATATTATACGAATCTCCGCCAATATAATACGAATCTTCACGAATTAGAATTATTCAACGGTCTAAATTTATAAAATATTAACCCTTAAATAGAATATCATAAAAATATAAAAAATAAAGATTTTTTTGAATAAAACAA
Source organism: Patescibacteria group bacterium (assembly GCA_020724125.1). Lineage (GTDB taxonomy): Bacteria > Patescibacteriota > Minisyncoccia > Minisyncoccales > CG1-02-41-26 > DYHM01. Next base: position 1,438 of record DYHM01000018.1, read on the forward strand.
AAAATCGTATCCAATTAACAGGGACTGCTTATTTTCTCGCCGAAACAATATCATCGGCCTTGAGCTATTTCACTTCTGTGCCCGGCCCCTCATTAATTAGTAAAAATTAGTAAAAAAAATACACACTGTGGTGGCGGCTACCTACTTTCGCGCCATTGCGCTATCATCGGCCTTGAGCTATTTCACTTCTGTGTTCGGAATGGGAACAGGTGGAACAAGTTCAGTATAACCGCCACCGCAATGTCTAATTGATGAAGGGCCATATTATCCCCATTAATTAGACGCGATTTTTAATTTTCAAATTTCGCCTTGATAAAAGATTCGATATAAAAAATGGTTATCATTAAATGCTAGTCAAGATTCAGGGTTATAAAATATGATCAATTAGTACTTCTCGGCTTAACGCATTACTGCGCTTACACCTGAAGCCTATCAAGGTTGTAGTCTTCAACCGATCTAATACCTCGTCCTCCGGTCGAGAAAATCCGAAATTCTAAATTCGAAATTCGAAACAATACCTAAATTCTAATTTTCAAAATTCCAAACTCGCGTTTAGGATTTGAAATTTAGTTATTTGAATTTGTTTCGGATTTCGCGCTTCGCGCTTCGAATTTCCTTGTCCGAAGGACAAGGTGAGAGTCTTAATCTTGGGGTGGGCTTCGCGCTTATATGCTTTCAGCGCTTATCCCTTCCTAACTTAGATACCCAGCGATGCCCCGCCTAAGTTTTTGAGCAGGAATAAAAAGACATAACTTCAAAACTTCAAAGAATGAAATAAACATTCTTTGGAAAATAATGTTTAATGATGATAAAAATAGCTCAAAAATTTAGGCGGGACAACTGGTACACCAGAGGTTAGTTCCTTCTGGTCCTCTCGTACTAAGAAGAACTCCCCTCAAGACTCAACGCTTGCGGTAGATAGGGACCAATCTGTCTCGCGCATATTAATCTTTTGTTGCCAAAAGTATGGACTATATCATCACCCCGTGAAATAATTTTATATTTCACAGAGGACCGACGTATTATAAAGGTTTATATTCCTCTATCTCTCGCCTTTGCGGCGAGAAGTCTCTACGGGGCCAATAATCCTTGTTTTCTTAAAATTTTCTCAACCTCTAAAGAATTTTGAATTCGCTTCTTTGAATAATTTATCTGTTCAAATACATCTATTTTTTTCGCTAACTTCAAAAAATCCATTGCGTTTTTAATCTTTGATTTTATTTCTAAAATTTCTAACATTAATCTTGCTTGTTTACGTTTTAATTTTAGATAAGGAAGTAGATTTTTAATTAATTCTTTTATGCTTTTCGCATCTCCAATTATAAATTCTACTATTCCATCGTTTCGTTTTCTTAAATATCCCCTACCAATTTCTTTCTGCAACCATTAAAGATAGTTGATTTGTCTTTCTGACTGATAGAAGACTATCGCAGGCGATATCTGAAAACGATATCGGTAACTCGAATTAGGTTTTAACATTACATAAATACTTCCATCTCCATCAAGAAATCCAGAGATATAAGCTTTTTGTTGGTTAGAAAGTTTCATTAAAAACAAAGGATTACGGCTTCCCTCGATATTATCCTAGCATGCGACAGGTTATAATGCAAGGATTTCATCGATATTAGTCAGTTTTTATACACTATCCATTACTGGTATAGTGCCGCCTTTTGACGGTTTGAACCCAGCTCACGTACCACTTTAATTGGCGAACAGCCAAACCCTTGGCAGCTTCTCCACCGCCAGGATGTGGTGAGCCGACATCGAGGTGTCGAACAGGGCCGTTGATGTGGACTCGCGGGCCCTACTAACCTGTTATCCCCAGGGTAACTTTTGTCCGGTGTCTTCCCCATTTCTATAAATAAGGGTCGGTTCACTAAGTTCTGGTTTCCCAACTGCTCGATATGTCCATCTCGCAGTAAAGCCGGCTTTTCTCTTTATAGGACAAGAACGATTTCCATCCGTTCTTAGCCGACCTTTAAACGCCTCCATTACCTTTTAGGAGGCAAGTGCCCCACTTAAACTACCCAACTCCTACTGTCTTCGATTAAAAATCCAGTTAGAATTACCAATTCAAAAGACGGGTGTTTCATCGACGACTCCATCCATCCCGAAAGACGAACTTCAAAGTCTCCCCGCTACGCTACGCATTTAAATCAATAACCCAATAGAAGCCTGTAGTAAAGCTCCTGGGGTCTTTCCGTCTAGCCGCAAGTATCCCGCATCTTCACGGGCATTGCATTTTCATCGAGCACCTGGTTGAGACAGCCCCCCGATCGTTATATCTTTCATGCGGGCCGTTAATTAAACGGCAAGGGGTTACGCTACCTTTGGACCCTCAGAGTTAGGGCCGACGTTTACTGGAGGCTTAATTCACTCAGCCAACGCTCGCGCCTCGCTGCGCTCGGCGCTCGCTCAAATTCAAAATGTAAACTCAAAATGTAAAATTCATCAAAAATTTGCGAAGCAAATTTTTGATTACCTAAATTTTGCATTTTGATTTACTCACCCGTCTAAGTTTTCTTTTCACCCGCGCCAAATCTTTTTGAGATTTGGCCGGATAAAAACTTAAGTGGGTAAAATTTTTGAATTTAAGTTCGCGCTAAACGCAATGAGGCGCGAACGAAGACCGGTAAAGTTGACACTCCAGCACTGGTCAGACTTCAGCCCCTATACTTCCTGTTGCCAGTTTAGCAGGGACCTGTGTTTTTGTTAAACAGTCGTCAGGGGAACTTTCGCTGCGTCCCTGCCTCGCGCTCCGCGCGAGGAAATCCTAAATACAAAATCCTAAATTCTAAACAAGTTCCAAATTCAAAATTCAAATTTTCAAAACGGTTTTGAATTTTGGTCATTTGGATTTTGGATTTGTTTAGAAATTAGAAATTAGGATTTAGAAATTCCTTGTGCGAAGCACAAGACAAGGAAAGGCATATTGCGAACTTACGCCTAGCTTTTTTGCCGAGTTCCTTAACCAGGTTTCACTCGTTCATCTTGGCGCTCTTACGCCTGCCTACCGGTGTCGGTTTGGGGTACGAATCCTATATCCTTAACTTACTGAAGTTTTTCTGGGAAGATGTTTTATTTGAGTTGCTCGGAGCGAACTCCAAACTCCTTTCACGCCTCGCTTCTGCTCGGCGCTTTCGACGTTAGAAAACAGTTATCAGAAACAGAAAACGGTTGAGAAATCGGAAATCAAAAATCAGTTTTCTGTTTTCTGTTTTCGCTGCCGATTTCTGTTTTCAAGCGTTGAACAAAAACGAGGCGCGAAAAAGTAAATCCAATAATACTCTCAAATTCCGCATCTCCGTCACTTCAGTAAAAAGATATAGAAGGGCCGGAATATTAACCGGCTGTCCATCGTCGAGCACCTTTTCGGAACTCAACTTAGGGTCGCCTAACCCTTGGCTGATTGTCATTACCAAGGAAACCTTAGGCTTTCGATGTCCGCCGTTTTCAGGCGGATTGTGATTACTCATGCCAACATTCTCGCTTCTTAGCGCTCCACTATTGGTTACCCTTTAGCTTCACAGCGCTAAGAACGCTCCTCTACCAATCGCTCGCGCCTCGCTACCGCTCGGCGCTCGCTCAAATTCAAAATGTAAAATGCAAATCTCAAAATGACCCTGAACGAATTGCTTCGCAATTCTACGGGGCAGGCAATTTAAAATTAAAAATTCATCAAAAATTTGCGAAGCAAATTTTTGATTACCTAAATTTTGCATTTTGATTTACTCACCCGTCTAAGTTTTCTTTTCACCCGCGCCAAATCTTTTTGAGATTTGGCCGGATAAAAACTTAAGTGGGTAAAATTTTTGAATTTAAGTTCGCGCTAAACGAAAGTGAAGCGCGAACGACCCCACATCTTCGGTATTGAGCTTTAGCCCCTTATATCTTCGGCGCGCTTTAACCAATTAGGATAGTGAGTTGTTACACACTCTTTAAAAGATAGCTACCTCTAAGCTAACTTTCTATCTGTTAAGGTTAAAACACTTCCTTGATTCGCACTTAGCTCTACCTCGGGCGCCTAAATTTCAAAGAAATTTAGACACCTAAGAAAATTTAGGGACCTTAGATGGTGGTCTGGGCTGTTTCCCTTTTGACTACGGAGCTTAGCCCCCATAGTCTAACTCCTTTGTAAACCTTTCCGGTATTCGGAGTTTGGTTAAAAGTCTCGGAAAATCCTAAGAATTTCATCCAGTGCTCTACCTCCGGAAAGTTAAAACAAAAGGCTAGCCGGAAAGCTATTTCGAGGAGAACCAGCTATTCCCAAACCCGATTGGCTTTTCACCTCTTACCACAGCTCATCCCAGAGTTTTGCACCACTCACGGGTTCGGGCCTCCCCCGCCTCTTCAGGCGGGTTCACCCTGGCCATGGCAAGCTCGTTTGGCTTCGGGTCTTATTCGCGCTGCGCGCTCGTCTACCAACGAATAACGAATCCTTTACGAATATACAAATGTAAATTCGCAACAGATTTGAAAATTCGTCGATGTAAAGAGTATTCGCTCTATTAAAACTTGGTTTCCCTGCATCTCCGCCGCAAAACGGCTTAGATTTAGCAACGCAAATAAACTCGTTGGCTCGTTCTGCAAAAAGCACCCCGTCACCCGTCGCACCTCGCTACGTTCGTTACAACTGGAAATCCTAAATACAAAATCCTAAATTCTAAACAAGTTCCAAATTCAAAATTCAAATTTTCAAAACGGTTTTGAATTTTGGTCATTTGGATTTTGGATTTGTTTAGAAATTAGAAATTAGGATTTAGAAATTCCGCGCCGAACGCAGTGAGGCGCGGCGGGCTCCGAGTCTTTGCAAGCAAATGGTTTCATGTTCTATTTCACCGGGGTCATCCCCCTACTTTTCACCTTTCCCTCACGGTACTAGTTCGCTATCGGTAAGCGGGTAGTATTTAGTCTTGGCTGATAGTTCAGCCTGCTTCCCTCAGGATTCTCATTTCCTAAGGTACTCAAGAAAAACAACAGGGAGCATAAAAGGGTTTTCAGGTACGGGACTATCACCCTCTTTGGTATTCCTTTCCAGGATATTTCCATTAACCAACTTTTATCTAAGTATTCTCCCTCAAAAGTATTCCGATAAATCAAGAACACTCCTGACGTTATTTCCTTACAACCCCCAGCCACTGCTCCGCAAGGGAAATCCTAAATACAAAATCCTAAATTCTAAACAAGTTCCAAATTCAAAATTCAAATTTTCAAAACGGTTTTGAATTTTGGTCATTTGGATTTTGGATTTGTTTAGAAATTAGAAATTAGGATTTAGAAATTCCATTGCGAAGCAATGGTAGGTTTAGACTTCTCCCTCTTCGCTCGCCGCTACTAAGGGAATATGCCACTGCTCCGCAAGGGAAATCCTAAATACAAAATCCTAAATTCTAAACAAGTTCCAAATTCAAAATTCAAATTTTCAAAACGGTTTTGAATTTTGGTCATTTGGATTTTGGATTTGTTTAGAAATTAGAAATTAGGATTTAGAAATTCCATTGCGAAGCAATAGCTTTGTTTTCTTTTCCTCTGGGTACTGAGATGTTTCACTTCCCCAGGTTCGCT
>DYHM01000018.1:7102-10254 GCA_020724125.1 Patescibacteria group bacterium
GCTGGGTTTTCCCATTCGGAAATCCCCGGATCACAGGTTGGTAACCACCTCCCCGAGGCTTATCGCAGGCACCCCACGTCCTTCATCGCCTCCCGCTTCCAAGGTATCCTCCATTTGCTCATAAATTTTTAAAAACCCCAAACTTGACTAGCAATTAATAATAACCATATGCATTCGCGTTTCTTGTTATTATGTTATTATTTAAACCATCCCCCATTTAAACAATGGGTCATAATAACTATTTAAGAAACGTGAACGATTTGAAAAGAACACCATTTCTCTCTTTTTTTACAATTTCTCTCTTTTTTACAATCTTTCCGCCTCTCTGAAATTTTCTGTTGTTCCTGAAATTCCGATTTAAGCAAAATTAAAACTGCTCCAAAGGAAGCAGTTAGTTTATAAAATAAACAAACAGTTTTTTTTACCGCTTCCCTTTTTTCTTTTTCTCTAAAACTTTCTTTAAATTTTGCATAGTTAAGATATTTATACTTTACCAAACCAAAAACGCTTGTCAAGTGTTGCGTTGAATCAATTAAAATGCAAGTCGGTTCTTAGGGAAAATAGATTTCCAAATTTCAATCCAAAAACCCTGTTTCAGTAAGAAACAGGGTTTTTGGTAAAATTTTTTGAGAATATTTTTTGAAATAAAAGAGGGTATTTAATCTTAGTAATCTTCTCCGGGAAGATGCTGATGAGACATTTTTCCTTCTTCCTTTTCAACCGGTTTTTCACTAACAACACATTCGGTAGTCAATAACATTGCGGCGCCGGAAACAGCGTTTTCTAAAGCCAATCTTACCACTTTTGCCGGATCAATCACGCCATTCTGAACCAGGTCTTCGTAAGCCAAAGTTTGAGCATTAAAACCATAATTACCTTTATTCTTTTTTACTTCTTCAACCACGACCGAGCCTTCAACCCCGGCATTCTGAGCTATCATTCTCATTGGTTCTTCAATCGCTTTTTTTAGTATAGCAAGGCCGATTTTTTCATCTCCTTCTTTAAGTTTTAATTCGGCTAAAACTAAACTGGCTCGTAAAAGAGCGACTCCGCCTCCCGACACGACCCCTTCTTCGATAGCGGCCTTAGTGGCAGCTAAGGCATCCTCGGCCTTATGCTGACGCGCTTTTTGTTCAACCTCGGTGGGAGCGCCCACCTTGATTACTGCCACCCCTCCGGCCAATTTTCCTAATCTTTCCTGAAGTTTTTCTCGGTCAAATTCTGAAGTGGTTAAAGTGATTTGATTTTTAATCTGGTTGATTCTAGATTCAATTTCGCTTTTTTTGCCATTACCGCCAACAATAATTGTATCTTCCTTATGAGAAATTACTTTCCTTGCTCCTCCCAATATTGCTAATTCTGCATTTTCCAATTTTTGGCCTTTTTCTTCAGAAATTATCTGACTGCCAGTAACTAAGGCAATGTCTTCTAATAACTCTTTTCTTCGGTCGCCAAAACCTGGCGCTTTACAGGCAACAACGTTCAAAACACCGCGGAGTTTATTAACCACTAAAATAGCAAGGGCCTCGCCCTCGATTTCATCAGCAATAATCAATAATTCTTTTTTGCCGCTTTTAACTATTTTTTCCAACAAGGTCAAAATATCCTGTAAGGCGGAAATTTTTCTATCAGTGATTAAAACATAGGGATTTTCTAAAACTGCCTCCATTTTTTCCATATCGGTAATCATATATGGAGAAACATAACCTCGGTCGAACTGCAATCCCTTAACCACTTCTTTTGAAAGACCGAAGGTTTGCGACTCTTCTATTGTCACCACTCCATCCTTTCCTGTTTCGTTAATAACTTCGGCAATTAAATCTCCTATTTCTTTATCTTCGGCCGAGATGGTTGCCACTTGGGCAATTTCTTCTTTTTTTTCTATTTTTTTGGAAAGATTTTTTAAGACCTCAACAATTGTTTCGCATCCCTTTTCAACCCCGCGACGTAAAGCCAAGGGATTAGCGCCAGCTGCTACATTCTTAAAACCTTCAGCCACTAATTTTTGAGCCAAGACAACAGCTGTTGTTGTGCCATCGCCGGCAGAATCATTAGTTTTAGAAGCAATCTCTTTTATAACTTCAGCTCCTATATTCTCTATTTTATCTTCTAACTCAATCTCTTTGGCGATTGTTACGCCGTCATTGGTAATAGTTGGAGCGCCAAAGCCTTTGTCTAAAATTACATTTCGGCCTCGCGGGCCTAATGTCACTTTTACGGCGTTGGCTAATTTATCAACGCCAATTTTAAGTTTTTTCCTAGCTTCTTCAGAGTATTTAATTTGTTTAGCCATAATTTTAAAATTGTGATTTTATTCCAAAATCGCAAGTATGTCTTCTTCTTTGGCAATTAGATATTCTTTATCATCGACCTTTATGTCGTTAGGAGCGTATTTGGTAAAAAGAACCTTAGCTCCCACTTCTATCTCAATGGGCAATCTCTTGCCTGATGATAATCGTCGACCCGGACCAACGGCAATTACTTTACCCTGTTCGGGTCTTTCTTTTTCCGTGGTTTCGGGTAAAAAAATTCCTCCTTTGGTTTTCTCCTCTTGAGAAATAGGTTCAATAAGAATATGATCTCCTAAGGGTTTAATTTTCATATTTTTAATTTGTGAAAACGACCTTTAACCAACACTCAAAGAGCGCAGGACAAGATACTTCTTGTTTAACAACAAGTATCTTTTATTTTTTAATTTAGTTTAGTTAAAAATTTTCCCTTGTCAAATAAAAAAAAGTAAAGTTCAAAAATATTTGTTGCGTAATTGAATAATCCTTGCTTTTTGCTTTGAAGTTTCACATAAACTTTCTTTTTGTTAAAACAAATTATCATAACCACGCAATTTTTTTTCATTTAATCTTTTCAATAATCGTTGGCGGGATGATTTTAACAAATCCATAATTTGCATCTGCTTCAATCATGTCTCTTTCTTGTCTATTTTTTTAAAAACTTGATAGAATTTTATCTTATATCAGGACTTACGCGCCCTGAAAAATTAAGTTGTTTAAAATAACATCAGCCCTTTGAAAATCAAAACTACAATTCCTTTTAATTTCATAAATACTTTTCTTGGTAATAAATCTTTCTTTTTCTAAAATAAAGATGTTGTTTAATAATATTTTGAGGTATTTTTATAATTTTTCCCTTTAAAA
>DYHM01000121.1 GCA_020724125.1 Patescibacteria group bacterium
AAATTTTAAAAATTTAGTTTCAAAATTAAATCATTAAAAATTTATTCAAAATATGTATTTCATGTTATATGTTATGCGCTATATCTTCTTATTACTTTGCCAAATAAGCAAAAGCTTGGTTAGCCATAGCCATCTTTTCAACATTAATCCGTTTTTTTACCGCCTCTCCTTCGTTTTTAGCGGCTAAAATTATTTCTTGACTCAATTTTTCTTGCATTGGTTTGCCTTTCTTGGTTTTTACCGTTCCAATCAACCATCTTATTGCCAAACTTATTTTTCTTTTTCCCTTAACATCTCTGGGGACTTGATAAGTAGCCCCTCCAACCCGCTGGGGTCTAACTTCAATAGAAGGTCCAATTTTTTCTAATGCTTTTTTAAAAATTTCAATTGGATCTTTATTGGCCTGTTTTTTTATCATTTCAAAAGCTCCGTAAACAATTTTTCTAGCCAAATTTTTTTTCCCTTTTTGCATTATTTGGTTAATAAATTTGGCTACTAAAATATCATTATAAAATGGGTCGGGCTCTATTTTGGATGGTTTATATTTTTGAGACATAGGATTTAGTTCAAAGTTTAAAGTTCAAAGTTGTTTTGAATTTTGAATTTTAGATTTAGAATTTGTTTAGGATTTAGGATTTTGGATTTAGAATTTTTATCGTTTTCAGATTCCTATTTACTTCTCTTTCTTCGTTCCATAGCGAGACCTTCCTCTCTTTCTACCCTCAACGCCTGTGGTGTCTAAGGGACCTCTAACAACATGATACTTTACCCCCGGCAAATCTCTTGCTCTGCCACCCCTCACTAAAACCACAGAGTGGGCTTGGAGTTTATGTCCTTCACCTGGAATATAAGCAGTAATTTCTTTACCATTGCTTAATCTTACCCTGGCCACTTTTCTAAGGGCAGAATTCGGTTTCTTGGGCGTCATTGTAAAAACCTTCAAACAAATTCCTCTTTTAAGAGGTGAAGGATAATAAGAAAATCTATTTTTTTTAATATTAAAAGCATAAGTTAGGGCTTTCACCTTAACCTTCTTGTTTATTTTTTTTCTAGATTTTTTAATAAGTTGATGAATTGTAGGCATAGTATGAAAATTTTTAATTTTTAATTTTTAATTTTTAATCAAATCCCAAATCCAAAATCCAAAACTAAATTTGAAACTTATAGAAATTTATCGCTTCAATGAATTTCCATAAATTTCCATTAGTGTCTATTAATTTCCATTTTATTTTTGAATTTTGAATTTTTTAAAATTAAAAATTAAAAATTATTTAAAAATTAAAAATCAAAAATTGAAAATTGACATTAGGCATTGATTAAAAATTAAGTCAATTAGGCATTATTCCTGATTTCTGATTCTTATTTTAGATTTAGATTATCAAAAAAAAAATTGATGTCAATCCTCGTGTTATAATTCAACTAAAACAACCTGTTGGATTTCTTATTCTCTTAATATTGACATTAAGATTAAACCTCGATAATTTTTATTTTTCAACAATTCTTTCAATAATAATGTTAAACCCTTACTTTAACCAATTTTCATTTTCACCCGGTGAGCAATTACAATCAATTCCATTGATTATAGCTTTATTTCTAATATAA
>DYHM01000122.1 GCA_020724125.1 Patescibacteria group bacterium
CGCCCAGAAGAGATTTTCCTTATTTATTTTTAAAGAACCAAATTTTTATTTTTCCTAATTTAGCATAGCAAATCAAAACAAACTTGTCAAATTTCAAAAATTATGCTATTCTGAAAATAGGTAATAAAAATACCTAAATCCAAAACAATATGAAAGAAGAGATTTTAAAACAATTTGAAAGATTACCTTGTTTTACAAAAACAAACTTGCGACTGTTTCAAGATAACAGCAATTTTTCTTTTGACAAAAATATCCAAAACTGGCTAAAAAGGGGAATAATTAAAAAATTAAAAAATGGTCTTTATGTCACGGAAAAATATCTTCTTAAAGAAAAAGAATCTGATTTATATCAAGAATTTATTGCCAATAAATTTGTTTACCCTTCTTATTTATCAGGAGAATATGTTTTGCAAAAATATAATATTTTAACCGAAGCTATTTATGGCATAACTTCCGTCACCGCAAAAAGCACTCGAAATTATGAAAATTTTTTAGCCGTTTTTCGTTATTATAATATTAAAAAGGAATTATTTTTGGGCTGGCAAGAAATTGATTTTAGAAAGAATAAAATTTTAATAGCCACTAAAGCAAAGGCTCTTTTTGATTTTATCTATCTAAAAAAAGATGCTTTTCAGGGGTTTTCCCAAAAAGAAATTGAAGAACTGCGGTTAAATTTAGATGAAATGAAAACAGGTGATTTAAAAGAGTTAAAAAAATATATTGATTTATCAAAAAATAAAAAAATGTTTAATTTTTATAAAAATATATGCTGATTCAAGATTTAGAAAAAAAGGTTCGGGAATTAAAAAATAAGGGATTAACAAATGAGGTTATTAAAAACTATCTCAAAGAATATCTCCAGCTTTTTATTTTGGAATTCATCTATAATCAAAAAGAATATCAGAATTTGATATTTACCGGCGGTTCTTGTTTAAGATTTTGCTATGGACTAAATAGATTGTCCGAGGACTTGGACTTAGACACTTTAAAAAAGATAGATAAAAAAATACTGGTTAAAAAAATAAAAGAATATTTCAATAAAAATTTACAATACAAAGATTTAGAAATTAGCATTACGGGCAAAGGGGAAAAAATATATCTTAAATTTCCGACTTTAAAATATTTAAAACTCGCCAAAATAGATGAAAGCGATAAGCTCTATGTAAAAATAGAAATTGAAAAAGTTTCGAAAAATCCTTTTAAAACAGAAACAACGCCTATCTTACAAGATGGTTTCAGTTTTTTCGTTAAAAATTATGATTTACCAAGCTTAATGGCTGGAAAAATCAATGCCGTTCTTTTTCGACTTTTTTTCAAGGGCAAGGAAGATAAAATTACCTTCAAGGGTAGAGATTGGTATGATTTAATTTGGTATTTTAAAAAAGGAGTTAAGCCAAATTTGTCTTATCTTAAAAAATTAACCAGAATTTTAGATTCCGAAGAAATTTTTAAAAAATTAGATAAAAGAGCGGAAAATCTAAATCTAAATTACCTCAAAAGCGACATTGAAAATTTGTTTGAAAACAAAAAATTTGTTGATGACTTCGTTAAAAATTTTAAGGATTTGTATAAGAAATACAGAAAATCAAATTTTG
>DYHM01000019.1 GCA_020724125.1 Patescibacteria group bacterium
ATAATAAAGATGTTGTTTGATAATATTTTGAGGTATTTTTATAATTTTTCCCTTTTAAAAACCTTATAAATAAAGGGTTTATATGGCATCAATTTACTAAAATTCACAAAAAACTTTATTAAACAACATCTTTAATCTATCCGTCGAGTTCCCCGCAATGAATAGGATAAATTTCGCTCGGCGGCCCATAAATCGTTGACTTTTAATGAAATGTGCCCAGGGCGGGACTCGAACCCGCACGCCTTTTTAAAGGCACAGCCCCTCAAACTGTTGTGTATGCCAATTCCACCACCTGGGCTATTTTTCTATCGTTTTTTCTTCCAATGCTTTCCCTGTTGCTGCTACGGTAAATTCTTTTTTCTTTAATCTCGCTTTTTTGCCTTTTGCTGTTCTTAAATAATAAAGTTTCGCCCTTCTTACCTTGCTTTTGTTTATGACTTCTATTTTTTCAATAAATGGAGAATGTAAGGGAAAAATTCTTTCCACGCCCACTCCGTCAATAACTCTTCTTACTGTAATAGTTGAACTAATTCCGGCGCCGTGTTTTCTTGCTAAGATTATTCCCTCGAACACCTGAATCCTTTCTTTTCCACCGGTTTCTTTCTTGGCCTTACCTGCCTTGCCTTTTTCTTTTATTTTTTCAAAAACCATAACCGTATCTCCGGGTCGAAGGTCGGAAGGAATTGTTTTTAAAAATGGTTTTAAAAAAACATTGGTAATTTCCATACTTTAATGGTTGAGTTTAAAATAAAAACAAGTAGATAAATCAAATAAAATTTTCGACCCTTGAAAAACGAAACAATAAAATAATATCAAGTTTTTACCATCCTACCAAAAAACATTAAAAATTCAAGACATCATGAAGGTTTAAATTTGTCTTATATTGATTTTTTTCTTTATTTGTTTAGCATTAAAAGGGTGTGAATAATTACTTTTCGCATTGATTTTTTCCCTGATTGGCGTTGATCTCTGTAAAAAAATACCACGCGAATATCTCCGCGAATATAATGCGAATCTCCGCGAATCACGAATTATTCAATGGTCTAATTAAAAAAATAAAACAAGGTTAATTTTGATAGGAATAAAATTAAAAAAATAAAACAAGGTTAATTTTGATAGGAATAAAATTTATTTAATTATTTCCTGTTAACGTTATCTTATGGAGTTTTATCGGGAAACAATTTTCATTCTTCATGGTTGGGGGGGCAGTTCTCGGTCATTTAAATCTCTTAGAAATTTATTGCTCGAAAAAGGATTGTTGGTTTACGCCTTAGACCTGCCAGGTTTTGGCGGCGCGTCAGCGCCGCCAAAACCCTGGGCTGTTGACGACTATGTTAATTTTGTTTCCAATTTTGTCCTTGCCCAAAAAATAGATAAATTTTATCTCTTTGGTCATTCTTTTGGGGGAAGGATTGCTATAAAATTTGCCGTCAAATATCCCGAAAAATTAAAAGGATTAATTCTTTGTTCAGCAGCCGGTTTAAAGCCGAGAAAAACCTTTTGGCAGATTTTAATTTTCGGCCTGGCAAAAATCGGCAATAAATTTTCTTTTTGTCCTGGTTATTCTTTTTTTCGTAAAATCTTTTATAAATTTTTTATTAGAAAAACAGACTATCTTCGAACCAAAGGACTGATGAAAGAAACCTTTAAGAAGGTGATTAACGAGGACTTAACTTCTTTTTTATCTCAAATTAAAATTCCCAGCTTAATTATCTGGGGCCGGAAAGATAAAATAACTCCGATTTCCGACGCTTATAAAATGAACAAAGAAATTAAAAATTCTATCTTGAAAATTATTCCCGAGGGAAATCATAATCCGCATTTTCAGTTTCCTCAAAAATTAACGGAATATATTTTAGAATTTATTGCCAAAAACAAGATTTAATTCAAAATTCAAAATTCATTCAAAATTCATTCAAAATTCAAAATTAGAAATTCAAAATTAAATTAGATATGGCGGAGCTGAAAAAAATTATTCTCTCAATAAGCACCTTAGCGGGAACCATTATCGGGGTGGGGCTTTTTTCTCTTCCTTATATAACTTCAAAATTAGGGTTTCCCTTAATTATTCTTTATTTTTTAGTTTTAGGGACAATCGTTATTATTATTCATCTTTTTTACGCCGAGCTTTCTTTGAGAACTCCTGATTTTAAGCGGCTGCCATCTTTTGTTGAAATTTATTTAGGGAAAAAAATTAAAAAAATAGCTTTTTTTACAACAATTACCGGTCTTTATGGAGCTATTTTGGCTTATCTTATTGTTGGCGGAAATTTTCTAAATAAACTTTTTTTTCCTTTTTTAGACAAAGACTTTTTTGGGGCCACTTTTCTTTATTTTGCTTTAGGCGCTTTTTTTATTTTCTTTGGGATAAAAATGATCGCCAAAATAGAATTTTGGGGATTGATTTTTTTCTTTTTAATTTTAATTTTTATTTTTTTTATTGGACTTCCTAAATTTCAATTCAAAAACCTTTTTCCCCTTCCCCAGCTAAGTCATTTTTTCCTGCCCTATGGACCCATTCTTTTTTCTCTTTGGGGGGCAAGCCTTATTCCGGAAATTGAAGAAATGTTGGGAAAAAGGAAGGACTTATTAAAAAAAATTGTTGTAATTTCTATTCTCATTCCTATTATTGTTTATCTATTTTTTATCTTTTCTATTTTAGGAATCAGCGGTCAGCAGACCTCAGAAACGGCATTAGTCGGATTGGAAAAATTTTTAGGGAAAGAAATTATAAATCTTGCTTTTGTTTTTGGAATTTTAACTACTTTTACTTCTTTTATTGCCCTTGGTTTAAGTTTGCAAAGAATTTTTTGCTATGATTTAAAAATACCCAAAAATTCCGCATGGGCTTTAACTTGTTTCGTTCCTTTGATTTTATTCTTAATAGGTCTTAAGCACTTCATTTTGGTAATTTCTTTTATTGGTAGTATAATGTTAGGTATTGATGGAATTTTAATTTTGTTGATGTACCAAAAATTAAAGTTCGAAGTTCAATATTCAAGGTTCAAAGTTTTTCTGATTTATCCTTTGATTTTAGTATTTTTAGCCGGAATTATTTATGAAATAATATATTTCCTGAAATGATTAATTCTTAATTTTTAATCTTAATTTCTAATTTTTAATAAAATTCTGAATTTTTAAATATGCTTTCCAGAAAAGAAATTGGCGCTTTTGGAGAAAAAATCGCCAAAAGATATTTAGAAAAGAGGGGTTATAAAATTTTAGCTCAAAATTTCCGAAAAAAATTTGGCGAGCTTGATATCGTGACAAAGAAAAATAAGAACGTTATTTTTTTTGAAGTTAAAACCAGAGAAGTCAACGACCCAAACGAATTGGAATCTTTTTTACCTGAGGACGAAATTTCTTTTGAAAAAGAAAAGCAATTGCGAAAAATGACGCAGATTTATTTAGCGGAAAACAATCTTTCTCTAAATACTTCCTGCCAGATTGATATTTTAGCCATTAATCTTTTTTTAGATTCTCAAAGGGCAAAAATTAGGCATTACAAAAACGCGATTGAAGACAAGTATTGAATTGACAATTGTTCCTTTTTTGTTAATCTGAAAACAGGAATCCGTAAAAAAACGGATTTTCTTTAATAATAAATTTTAAACTTTGAACTTTTAACTTTGAACTTTGAACTAATTAACTATGGATATTAAAAACTTAACCTCGGCGATTTTGGAAATTGCCGAACAAAGAGGGATCGGCCAGAAAAAAGTAATTGAGATAATTGAAACAGCTTTGGCCACCGCTTATAAAAAAGAGTATGGCAAGAAAAGGGAAAAATACGAAGCCGAGCTTAATCCTAAAACCGGCGAAGTTAAGTTTTGGCAGATCAAAGAGGTTATTTCAGAAGAAGATGTTTCCCCTAAAAAAGAAAAAGAAGAGTTTAAGAAAAATAAAGAAACCATTTTGGAGGAAAAAGTCGTTTTTAATCCTGACCGTCATATTCTTTTAGAAGAAGCAAAAAAAATAGAACCGACTATAAAAAAGGACGAAATCTTGAAAATTCCAGCGGAAACAAAGGAAAAATTTGGACGGATAGCGGCTCAAACAGCTAAACAGGTTATTCTTCAAAAAATAAAAGAAGCAGAAAAAGAAATAACCTTAAAAGATTCTCAAGAAAAGGAGGGAGGAATCATATCAGGGATTGTTCAAAGGGTGGAAGATAAGGTTGTTTATTTTGACATTGGCAGAGTGGTAGGTGTTTTACCAAAATCAGAACAGGTTCCTGGTGAATTCTATCAAATAGGAAAAAGATTAAAACTCTATGTTTTAAAAGTTGAGGATGTTCCCAGGGGACCAATTGTTCTTCTTTCCCGCGCTTATCCTAAATTAGTTTCAAAACTTTTTGAAGCCGAAGTGCCCGAGGTTTCAGCCAACCAGGTTGTTATTAAATCTATTGCTCGAGAGCCGGGGTCGCGGACAAAAATTGCCGTGGCGGCGATTGAAAAAGGTATTGATCCTATTGGCGCCTTAGTCGGTCAACGAGGAATAAGGATAATGACAATTACTAATGAATTGGGCGGAGAGAAAATCGATGTTATTAAATGGTCTGAAAATCCAGAGGAATATGTGATTAATAGTTTAAGTCCGGCTAAAATTTTTGATGTTAATATCCTGCCTAAAAATAAAATTGTTGCCTTTGTGGCGCCGGATCAACTTTCATTAGCTATTGGACAAAATGGCCAGAATGTTCGATTAGCCGCTAAATTAACAGGTTGGAAAATAGATATTCGGCCGGTAGAAGAGAAGGGGCAAGAAATAAAAACAGAAGAATAAACAGAAAAGACAAAAGAAAGCAAGCTTAAGGAAATATAAATTCAAAATCAATAAAATGCAAAATGCAAAAATCAAAATGCAAAATAGAAATTAATGAAAATTAATGGAAATTCATTGAAGCAATAAATTTCTATAAATTTCGTGAAACAAATTTCAATAAATTTCAAGGAATTATTTATATAGAAATTAATGGAAACTAATGAAAATTTATGGAAATTTGTTGTGTTTTTACAATCAGTTTCCATAAATTTCATGAGCGAAGCGAATAAATTTCTATAAGTTTCAAATTTAATTTGGGATTTGGGGTTTTGGATTTGTTTAGAATTTCGGATTTAGGATTTTGAATTTTAAATTGTCATTTTGGTTTTTGCATTTTTAACTTTTAACTTTTAACTTTGAACTTTAAACTTTAATATATGTTCATTACTTGGTTTGGACAATCTTTTTTTGAGATTAAAACAAAAGATAATCAAAACGAAGAGGTTTGTTTAGTTATTGATCCTTTTGATGGAAAAACTGGTTTAAAGATTCCAATACTTGAACCAAAAATTCTATTAATCACCCATCCTCATTCCAACCACAACAATATCGCGGCCATAAAAGGTTCACCATTTTTAATCAATGAGCCGGGCGAGTATGAACTTAAAGATATTTTTATAAAAGGGATTTTTTCTTTTCATGATAATTCTCAAGGTAAAGAAAGAGGAATTAATGTGATTTATAAAATTGAAGCCGAAGGAATGGGGATTTGTCATTTAGGCGATTTAGGCCAAAAAGAATTAACCTCGGAACAATTAGAGGAATTAGGCAGAGTGGACGTCTTGTTAATTCCGGTTGGCGGCGTTTCTACTATTGATGCTCAAAAAGCAGCTGATATTATTTCTCAAATTGAACCCAAAATAGTTATCCCAATGCATTATCAAATTCCTAAATTAAAATTAAAACTTGATGGTTTAGATAAATTTTTAAAAACAATGGGCAAGGAAAAAATTGAACCTCAGAAAAAATTAAAAATCACCACTAAAAATTTGTCGGGAGAAAAAACCGAGATTGCGGTTTTAATTCCATAAACCGAGGTCGGGAATTTATTATGGACCAAAAAGAAGTTTTCAAAAAAATTCAAAATCTTAATAATTTTTCTAAAAAAATAATTGTTTTGGGGATTATCGCTGTTTTAGCTATTTTTTTGGGGGGATTTATTATTAAAAATTTTCAACAAAATCTACAAAAATTTCAAAAAACAAAAGGGAATGAATTTAAAAATTTAATCAAACCCGAAATTCAAGCCGAAGATATTTTTAATTAAACAATGAAAAAATGAATAAGTCCAATAATTCTAAAACTATGGTTATTAACAAAGAAATGGGATTGATTAAGCCCCGGGAAATCTGCGACGAGATGAGGGAAAGTTATTTAGATTATGCAATGTCGGTTATTATCTCAAGGGCCCTGCCTGATCTTCGCGACGGTTTAAAACCAGTCCAGCGAAGAATTTTATACGCGATGCATGAAATGGGGTTAAAACACGACGCAAAATTCCGAAAATCAGCCGCGGTGACCGGCGAGGTTTTGGGAAAATTCCATCCCCACGGCGACGCTCCGGTTTACGAAGCTATGGTAAGAATGGCTCAGGATTTTTCTTTAAGATATCCTCTTATTGAAGGACAGGGAAATTTTGGAAGCATTGACGACCAAAGCGAATTTGCGGCGATGAGATATACCGAGGCAAGATTATCAAAGATCGGCGAAGAGGCGTTAACAGATATTGAAAAAGAGACCGTTGATTTTAGAGATAATTACGATGGAACCCGAAGAGAACCAGTGGTTTTACCTTCTTCTTTACCCCATCTTCTTCTTAATGGTTCTTTTGGCATTGCCGTAGGAATGGCAACTAATATTCCGCCTCATAATTTAGCTGAAATTTTAGACGCCGCCATCTATTTAGTCGACCATCCAAACGCAACAACCGAAGAACTTTTTCAGTTTATTCAAGGTCCGGATTTTCCAACAGCCGGCATTATCTACGACAAAAAAAATATTATATCAGCTTATTCTCAAGGCAAGGGAGCGATTTTAACGCGGGGCCGGGCTGAAATTGAAGAATATAAAAAAGAAAGTTTTAGAATTGTTATTTCTGAAATTCCCTTTCAGGTTCAAAAAGCGGATTTAGTCCAGGAATTTGCCCGTTTGGTTGAAGAGAAAAAAATTGAAGGAATAAAAAATATCACTGATGAATCCGACAGGCAAGGAATGAGAATTGTAATTGAACTTAAAAAAGAAACTTATCCCCAAAAAATTCTTAACGCTCTTTATAAATACACCAGCATTCAAAAAACCTTTCACCTTAACCTCCTTGCTTTAGTTAACGGCATTCAACCTAAAATTCTTTCTTTAAGCGAAATTTTAATTTTATACTTAAAACATAAAGAAGAAGTAGTTTTGCGGAGAACCAGATTTGAACTGGAAAAAGCCAAAGAAAGAGCTCATATTTTAGAAGGTTTAATAATAGCCATGACCAATATCGACGCCGTGATTAAAACAATTAAAGGTTCTGAAAGTCGGGAAGAAGCCAAAGACAACTTAATGAAGAGATTTAAATTAACTGAAAGACAAGCGATAGCCATCTTGGAAATGAGATTGCAAAATTTAGCAAAATTAGAAACAAAAAGGATTGAAAACGAATTAAAAGAACTTGAAAAAAGAATAAAGGAATTGAGGTTAATTTTAGAAAACCCCAAAAAATTAAAAGGATTAATCAAAAAAGAATTCCAGGAATTAAAAGAAAAATATCAAGATAAAAGAAAAACTCAAGTTGTTTCTTCTCAGCCCGGGGAAATTAGCCAGGAAGAAATAATTCAAGAAGCTGAAACGCTTATTATTTTGACCCAAGGCGGTTTGATTAAAAGAGTCAAGCCTTCTCTTTATCGGACTCAACAGCGGGGCGGCCGTGGAGTGATAAGCGCCGAAATCAGCGAGGAAGACGCGGTAGAACATTTTTTAGTTGCCAATACCTTAGACAAACTTCTTTTTTCCACTGACTCCGGTAAGGTTTTTCAATGTCCGGTCTGGGAAATTCCAGAAATGAGTCGAACCGCCAAGGGCAGAGGATTAGTTAATTTTTTAGAAATTGATTCTCGCGATAAAATTTTAACCCTTCTTTCTTATAGTAAAGAAGATGAGAATCGTCGAGAATATTTACTTTTGGTAACCAAAAACGGTATCATTAAAAAAACAGAACTTTCTGCTTTTAAAAATGTTCGGCGGAATGGTTTAGCCGCTATTAAATTAGGGAAAGACGATTTTTCGGCTGGCGCTATAATTATTAACAGCGGCGATGAGGTTATCTTATTAACTAAAAAAGGTAAATCTATTCGATTCAAAGAAAAAGATCTAAGGCCAATGAGTCGAACCGCGGCCGGCATTAGAGCAATTAGATTAGCGGCTGATGATAAGGTTGTCGCATTGGGAGCAATTCCTCAAAAAGAAAAAAAACAAAGATATCTGTTAATTATTACTGAAAAAGGATATGGTAAAAGAACAAAAGTTGAAGAATTCCGAATTCAAAAAAGAAGCGGGTCAGGAATAAAAGCGGCCCGGATAACTGAAAAAACAGGAGAAATAATTTTTTCAAAAATAATTAGCGAAGAAGAAGGTGATTTAATTATTATTTCTCAAAAGGGTCAACTTATTAGAATTCCCCTTAATTCAATTTCAGTTGTTGGTCGGGCCACCTCTGGCATTCGACTAATAAAACTTGGAGAAAAAGATAAGGTGGCTTCAGCAACAAAGATTTAACAGGACTTGCGCGCCTTGAAAAATTAAGTTGTTTAAAATAACATCAGTTTTACTCATAAATGCGACCTTTGCCTATATTTTACTTGATATTTTCAAAGCGCGTAAGTCCTGTTATAAGTGAAATAGCATTGGTTAATGGGTTTAATAATTTAATATGTCTATTTATTTTATTGGCATTGGCGGGATTGGGGTTTCATCTTTAGCTAGATATTATTTAGAAAAATGTCATCAAGTTAGCGGTTCCGATTTAGTTTCCTCAGAAATTACCGAAGGTTTAAAGAAAAAGGGCGCTAAAATTTTAATAGGTCCTCATAAAAGAAAAAATCTTCCTCAAAATCCTGAAAATCTTGATTTAGTGATTTATAGTTCGGCTGTCTTAAAAAACAATCCTGAATTAAAGCAAGCTTATCGGTTTCAAAAAATCAATGCTCAAATTAAAATTCTAAGTTATCCTCAAGCCCTCGGTGAATTAACTAAAAATTATTACACTATCGCTGTTTCTGGCTCCCATGGCAAAAGCACGACCACGGCCCTGTTTAGTCTAATTTTAATTAAAGCCGGCTTGAACCCAACAGTTATTTTAGGAACAAAATTAAAAGAATTTAAAAACACAATAGATAATGAATCTGACTCAAACTTTCGATTAGGAAAAAGTAAATATTTAGTTATTGAAGCAGATGAATGGAATCGTTCTTTTTATTCTTATTTTCCTAAAATAATCATTTTAACCAACATTGACAAAGAACATCTTGATACTTACAAAAACTATCAAGGAGTAAAAATGGGTTTTAAACATTATCTAAAAAACCTGCTCCAAAATGGTGTTTTAATCGCTAATTATCAAGACAAAAACTCTCGTCAAATAAGCAAAGAATTCGGTAAAAAAAATTCTGTTAAGATTATTTTTTACGCAAAAACCAAATTCAGAAAACATCCTCTTTTAATTCCAGGGTTTCACAATCAAATGAATGCCGAAGCAGCTTGGGAATGTTGGAAAATAATTGCCCGAGAAAAAAGAATTAAATTAAAAAAAGCGAAAGAAATTGCCGCTTCTGTGTTTCGAAATTATCAGGGCGCTTGGCGTCGGCTGGAACGACTTTTTCCCCGTCTTTATCCTCTACCGACCATTTACAGCGATTACGCTCATCATCCAACAGAAATAAAAGCCACTCTAACTGCTCTTCGGGAAAAATATCCTTCCAAAAAAATTATTTGTGTTTTTCAGCCTCACCAACAACACCGTTTTGTTTCTTTATTCAAGAATTTCCTCTTTGCTTTTGAAAAAGTTGATAAATTAGTCCTTTTGCCGGTTTATAAGGTTGCGGGCAGAGATATAAAAAGCGGACCTAGTTCTTCTTTTTTGGCCCAAAAAATAAAAACGCGCAAAGAGGAAACTTTTTATACTCCTAATTTTTCTTCGATGATTAAGATGATTAAAAACGACCTTCAAAATTCTTCAATTATAGTTTTTATGGGCGCTGGCAATTTAGATAATCAAGTCAGAAAATTTCTGCTTTAAAATAGAAGAATTTGGGCAACAGCTCACTATTTTATTTGATGGGTCGGGGAGTTTTTAT
>DYHM01000123.1 GCA_020724125.1 Patescibacteria group bacterium
AAGTTGTGTCCATGTGCCATTCTCATAATGATAGATTATAAGGTTTTTCTCTTTTATCTTTGTCCCATCAACAAAGCCATCATTTGGATTATTATCAGGATATGAAAGCTTAATACAAACACTTCCCGTTATTTGTCCTGCTTGTGTTCCAAATGGTTGTTCCTTGTCATCCTTAAGCTCAATGTTATAGATAATCCCAGCAAAGCTAATTCCTGTTGTTGGAAGGGGTTTCGGTAAGGCTGATTCAATTGTAGAGGTCGAAATAGAGAGAGTAACATTTGCTGTTCCTAATGAACCTGTCCCAAACTCTATTATAGCTGTGCTTGTTGTCCCAAATGTTATTGTCCCTTGCTGGGTGTTTATATAAACAGTGATTGTTGCATACCCTTTTATTGCTCCATAGCTTGCTGTAATTGTATCCTTTCCTCCATTTGGTGAGGTTGTTATGGTTGCCTCAAATGTCCTGCTTCCTGATATTAGGGTAATTTCTGTTGGAGAGATAGATTTTGTGATATTTCTTAAAGATAGTGTGCCTGAATATGGATTACCATCCCTATCGTGCAAAGTAACCTGTAGTGTAAATGTTGCAAATGTATATGTTCTTGTTGAGGGAGAAATGACCTTTAAGTCTACAAATGCCCCAGGGGTAACATAGACATTTGTTGTGCCATTTATTCCATTTGTAGTTGTCCCTGTGATTATCCAGGTTCCAACCCTGCCTGCATAATAGATGCCATTAATTGAAATTGTGCCAAATGGGTCATTTTCACCCCAAGCAATATTTGATTCTTGCCATTGGTTGCCATCAGCATCTGTGGCTGTTCCTTTGTATTGCTGGATTTGGTCTGCATTAAGGGTAATGTTCTTTGGGAATATCTCAAGTTTTGCAGGCTGACCGTGAAACACTGTAATTGTTTGTGTTGCAGTTAGCGTTGTTGGTGTGCCTAAAATAGAGGCAGTAATTATCCAGGTTCCTTCTTTAGCAGGATTATAGATATTTCCTGTAAATGTTCCGCTTGCTCCTGTTGTGGTGGTAAATGTTGCCTCAAGGCTTGCATCCCAGCAAATATTATTGCTATCCGTTCCAAATACTGTGCAGGTGATTGTGCCATCAGCAGTTATGGTGTTTGTGGATAAAACAAGGCTTATTTCAACAGCAAGACCATGGGATAGGATAGTAATAGTTGTTGTGGCTAAAAGGGCTTGATAATGAGCAGTAATGATGTAAGTGCCAGAACCTTCTGCTTTGAATTTGTTGTCTGTAAATGTTCCACCGCCTGTTGTTGTAAATGTGGAAGGAATGGTTATATCCCAATCGTTATTATCTATATCATAAGCTTTCACTGAATAAATTATCTCCTTGTTAACATAGGTTGTTATGGTTTGAGGGCTTAGGGTAATCCTTATAGCCTGTCCATAGGTTACATAGGCTGTTGCTGTTGCAACAAAGCTTAAATATGTCCCTGTTATGGTCCATGTGCCTACCTCTTTTGGTTCGTAAATATTATTGGTAAATGTGCCTTTTTCTGCTAAAAATATTGTCTCTGTTGTAACTGTCCATGTGTTTCCAT
>DYHM01000001.1 GCA_020724125.1 Patescibacteria group bacterium
ATGATAGCAGATTTATCCTTGTTTTATAAGGGGAAAACTCCCCGACCCCTCAATTAATTCTAATCTACTAAATTTTACGAACAAAGAAAAATTATTTCAGTTAAGAAGAAGGGTCAATGAATTATTTTTTAAAAAAAATTTATCAAAGAGAAAAATCATTAGAAAAGAAAAAGTGTCGTGTGGTTTCGTTATGAGCCGGACAAAATCATCAACTCAAGATCTTAAAAGAGACAACAGAGGGTGGCTTAAGGGTAAAAGAAGGAGATGGACCAAGAAAGACGAAGAGAAAATCCAAATAATCCATCAACAATTAAAGAACGATCCTTATCAGTTCTACATTGGTACTAGCGCTATTAACCAAGAATGGAGAAAGAAATATCCCGAAACACCTCTCTGTCACCCTTAAGAACAATCGGCCGTATTATGGCTGACTTAAAACTCTCTGGTAATAGAATGAAGAAAAAATCTAAAGGAGTAGCTCGCTATCTGTGTTATCCAGAACACACTATTTATACTCTTTTAGGCGGTAGAGTGTTGGATAAGACTTTATTGGCAGGAAATATGTTGCGGGCAGAACAGAACCCCTTAACTTCATTGTATTTTCTTTTAAGGAAGAGCTATAATTAGGCTATTTTAAGCGCGTAGAAGGACAAACAGTAGATAATTTTATTAAACAATCTGATTATTTCTTCAAGAAATTTAAGAAACCAGATTTTATGAAAGTTGATAACGAGTTGGCAATAATCGGTTCAGTTTCAAGAAAAAGAAATATTTCTAAAGCAATGAGTTTTCTCTTGAGAAATCAAGTCGTCCCCATCTTTACTGTGCCAAGGAGACCATTTTCCCAGGCCTCTATTAAAGGCAACAACAGTATCTTTGCCAGGAAGTTCTGGAATAGGATTGACTTTAAGTCAGTAGAAGAAGTTGATGAAAAATTAGAATGGTTTAACCTTGCATCTCAGAGATATACCGGTTATCAACCCCGCAAAAGCGAAGCCCGGAGATAAGAAAAAGTTTATCCCGAAAATATATTTTATCAGGCAGGTAAAAGAGGACAAAAAACAAACGGGTAAAGCTTTCATTGACGTCTTAAATGAGAAAGTATTTCTACCCAAACCCTACATTAACTACTTTATCTTAACTGAATGGAATCTTAAACAAGAACAACTTTACATCTATTTTGAAAAAGAACAAAAATCTAAAATGATTAAAAAACTATCATTCAAAATTAATCCAACATCGAAACAGAAGCGCTGCGATTTCATATTCAACCATAGAAATTATTTGATTTTTTGAGATTTGAGTTTTGAGTTTTTATTAGACTTAAACATAAGGTTTTTTAATTCTTCGCGAACCACTAATCTATCGTCCCACGGAATATGTTTTTCTTTAACAATCATTGATTGTTCAGCGCCTTTGCCAGTAATTAAAACAATGTCATCAGGCTTGGCTAAAGATAAAGCTTTTCTGATTCCTTGTCTTCTATCTTCAATAACAAAAAGATTTTTTTGACGAATTTTTCCAGATTTCTCAGCCCCCCTAGCAATGTCTTCCAAAATTTCCTTAGGATCGTCATTGCAAGGATCTTCATTGCTAACTATTACCTCGTCAGCCATTTTCGCCGCTGATTCACCCATTATTGGCCGTTTTGTCATATCCCTTCCGCCGCCCATCGCGCCTAATAAAATAATTATTTTAGAAAAAGGACTTTTCATTTCCTTGGCGGTCTCTAAAACATTAGTTAAACTTTCTTTTTCATGAGCATAATCAACAAAAACTCTAAAATTTTGACCATCATTTATTTCTTCCAATCTGCCGGGAATGCCTTTTAATTCTTTTAATCCTTTATTTATTAAAAAATCGGGTATTCCTATCCATTGACCGATTATTATTCCCGGCAAGGCATTATAGACATTAAATCGGCCCGGCATTTCAATTTTAAAGACCGACCCCAAAACTTGAAATTTAAAGCCCAAATTTGTTTTCTCTATATTCTCAGCCATATAATCCGCCTCCTGAAAAATGCTAAATGTTATTTTTTTATCGGCTGGAAAATTTAAAAAATAATCAGCATGCTCGCTATCTTTATTAACAATTATGAGCTTTTCAATTTTCTTGGTTTTAATAGTTTTTCTGTCTTGATTTAGCGATTCAAATAATTTCCCCTTTGCTTTTTTATACTTTTCAAAACTTCCATCGTGAGCAAGAAGGTGTTCGGGCGAAAGATTGGTAAGAACAGCAACATCATAACAAAGACCAAGATGTCTATATTGTTTTATTCCCTCAGACGTTGTTTCAATTACGCAATATTGACAATCGGCCCTTAACATTTGGTTAAGAATTTTTTGAAGATCAAAACGACCGGGCATAGACCTGCGCCATTTATTCAAAATTTCCTGGGTTCCAATCCGAATGTTGACTGTGCTAATAATTCCTGTTTTATAACCGCCAGCAGTCAGGCAGGCCCAGATAAAATTAACGGTTGAGGTTTTTCCCTTGGTTCCAGTAACGCCAATTACAATCATCTTTTTGGCTGGAAAATTATAAAGAATTGGTCCAAGAACCGCTAAAAAATAATGATACCAGGAAAAAATTTGTTTGGGAACAAATTTTTGGAGAATTTTTTTTAATTGAGCAAACAACATTGACAATGTAAGAAACAAGATAATTTTTAGAAGGTATTATTGGTATATTTTTATTGTTTTTAAAAAATATCTAAGAGCAATAAAAGACCTATTGTTATCCAAAAAACAATGAAACTCCCAACCGCCCCAAGGGGCAGGGTTTTAAAAACAATTAAAAGGTTCTACTTTAATAATTTTTATAATTTCTGTAGAAGTAGATATCTCTTGTTCTTGAGGAATAGCTTGAGGAATCTCTGGTTCTATTCTTTCTTTTTTAATCTCCATTGTCTCCTTTCTTTTCTGTTGCTTTTCTCTTTATCAGGTTTTCATTTATCGCCCAACCCGCTGAAACCAAAAGGATTATTGCTAATAAAAGAATTATTCCTTTAATTATTGTTTGTTTTTTAAACATAATTTTTCACTCCTAATTTTTAAAATCTTATTTATTATATCACTTTAACTATTTTTGCGTCAATCTTTATTTGAAATCAAATCTTAAAAATTCAGCAATTAGGCTACACCACTCCCAAGGAATTCTGTCTTTTCCCAACCTTAATTTTAGATCGTTTAGTTAATCTTCCAGAAATTCTAAATTACCCTAAAAGTATTCAGGAACATCTTAACTATGACCATTTAGCCTCAAATTATCGGAAATTCGGGTTAATTCACCTTAAAAATTTGTAATACTTCATTTTAAACTCTTGACAAGTATCTTGGGTAAGATACAATCCTTTCTATAAAAAAGGTCGCTATAATTTAAAATTAGAATTAAATCAATCTATGAATTTTGAAATTTTGTCATTTGCTACTAAACACGACTGCGGACTCGCTCGCCCGGTAGTTACCAGCCAAGACGACGAGTTGGATATTGGTAATGATGATGCTCATACAACGACCTTGCCTAAAGAAGAAGAAGAAGAAGAAGAAGAAATCCCCGAAACTGAAACGCCCGTAACCCCGGTAACCGAAGAACCCGACGAAATATCCGACGAAGACTACTAATAAAGAATCTTATGAAAAACCCCCTATAAAAAGGGGGTTTTTATTTTAATCAATCAAGATATAATAATAAGAGTAAAGGTTAAAAATAACTAAAAATGATTCCTTCTAAAACAAAACCCAAAAAGTCTAAAAAAAAGACCGGATTTCTTGTTCAAATTTTTCGCTTTTTTGCTGTTTTTTTTCTTGGTTTAATAATTTTTATTGTTGGTTTTCTAGTTTACTGTTTAAAAGATTTCCCAAGGCCGGAAAAATTCACCGAAGGAATTATTAGTCAGCCGACAAAAATTTACGACCGCGATGGAAAAATAGTTCTATATGAAATTATTGGAGAAGAAAAAAGAACCATTGTTTCCTTATCTGAAATTCCTGAATTTCTTAAACAAGCCGTTATTGTTATTGAAGATAAAAATTTTCCCCGCCACCGAGGCATAGATTTTAAAGCCATAATCCGCGCTATAATTTCCGACTTAAAAATAGGCAAGTTAAAAGAAGGAGCTTCAACCATTACCCAACAAATGATTCGAACTTATTATCTGACCCGAAAAAAAACCTTAACCAGAAAAACCAAAGAAATAATTTTATCTCTGGAGTTAGAAAAACGACATTCTAAAGACCAAATTTTAGAATGGTATTTAAATCTTATTCCTTTTGGTTCAAATATCTATGGTGTTGAAACAGCCTCTCAATCTTTTTTTGGCAAAAAAGTTTCCGATATTTCCATAGCCGAGGCGGCAATCTTAGCAGCCATGATTAAAGCGCCTTCTTATTTTTCTCCTTATGGTCCAAATCTAAGCGAATTATTAAAAAGAAAAGACTATGTTTTAGAAGTAATGGTTAAAACAAAACATCTAAATAAAGAACAAGCCGAGCAAGCCAAAAAAGAAAAACTTATTTTTCAACCGCATATTTCCCATCTTAAAACTCCTCATTTTGTCTTTTTAATAAAAGATTATTTAGAAAAAGAATATAGCCAAGATTTTTTAACCAGAAAAGGATTAAGGGTCTATACCACCCTGGATTATAAAATTCAGGAAACAGCTGAAAAATTATTAAAAAAAAGATTGGAAGAAATAGAAATTTATAATGTTCATAATGGCGGATTAATAATTACCCAGCCCGAAACAGGCGAAATCTTAGCCCTGGTTGGTTCAAGGGATTATTTTGGCAAGCCCCTTCCCGAAGGATGCCAGCCGGGCATAAATTGTAAATTTGACCCCTATACTAACACTGTTCTATCAATAAGACAACCCGGCTCAGCCTTTAAACCCTTTGTTTACGCTCGAGCGTTTTTAAAAAACTATACCCCCCAAACCATACTTTGGGATGTAAAAACCGAATTTAATCTTTATTGTTCGTCAGACGCTAATCAATCCCGAGGAAAAAATAATAGTAAATGTTATCATCCCCAAAATTATGACGGCAAGTATTTAGGGCCAATAAACTTAAAATCCTCCCTTGCTCAATCGCGAAACATTCCCTCGGTAAAACTTTTATATTTAACTGGTTTAAATGATGTCTTAAATTTTGTAAAAGATTTTGGAATTACCACCTTAACCGAAAGAGAAAAATATGGACTCTCTTTGGTTTTGGGCGGCGGAGGGGTAAAACTTTTAGAAATGGTAGAAGGTTATGGCGTTTTTGCCAATAATGGCCTAAGGGTCCCATTGAATTTTATAAAAAAAATAGAAGATGCAAACGGAAACATTCTTAAAGAAGATAAATCCCATACCTCTATCAGAATTATCCCTTCATGGGTGGCTTATGAAATAAATGATATTTTATCCGACAACGAAGCTCGAGCGCCGGTTTTTGGCTGGAATTCTCCTTTATATTTAGAAAATTATCAGGCCAGCGTTAAAACTGGGACGTCTCAGGACCACCGAGACGGCTGGATAATTGGTTATACCCCATCCTTAATGGTTGGTATTTGGATAGGAAATAACAATAATTCTCCCTTTAAACAAAAACCAGCCGTAAGTTTGGTTGGGCCTCTTTGGAAAGAGCTTATGGAAATAATTTTAAGCGATTATTTTCAAAAACAAAAAAAATTTATTTCCCCCTTAAAAAGAATTACAGGCATTCCCGTTTTAGACGGCGAACCGCCTGAAAGCCATTCTATTTTATACTACCTTAATCCTAACGATTCTTCTTATTTTCATTGGGAAAAAGGAGTGATTAATTTCCTAAATAAAAATTAAATTTTAATCGGCATTAAAACATAAAGATAACTCTCATCTCCAATTGGCGTTATTACCATTGCGTTTTCTTCGTCGGTAAAATTAAATTTAACCTCAGCGCTTTTAAAATTATTCAAACCATCTATTAAAAACCTGCAATTAAAAGAAATTTCTAATTCTTTATCTATTTTTTCCTCTATTTTTATAGGCAGATAAACCTCATTCTTTCCTATTTCCGGACTTTGAGAAAGAATTTTTAATTTATTTTCTTTTGGAAAAATAGTAAATTTAACCTCAGAGGTTTTTCCGGTAAAAAGATTAACTGTTTTTAAATAATTTCGAATTTCTTCTTTATCTATAATAATTTGAGCTGTATATTTCTTGGGGATAATATCTTGATAATTAGGGTACTCTCCTTCTATTAAAGATGAAGAAAAAAGGATTTCCGGATAAGAAAATTCTTCCCCTTTCCATTCAAATAATACCTGTCTAGGACTATAATAAAATTTAAATTTCATTTGTCTTAAAGAAAGAATATTTATTAAATCCCTAACCACTATTTGAGGAAGAATAAAAGAAAAATCCTTTTTTATTTTTTCCTCTAAATTAATAGTTTTACAACCTAAACGGATACAATCAGTTGCTGCTATTTCTAATTTATTTTTATTAAATGAAAAATAAATTCCAGAAATTTCAGGTTTTATTCGAGACATTAAAGGAATATTAATAAGTTGATTTAATCCTTGAAGTAGAATATTTCCATTTAATTCTATAAAATCTTCTATTATAATTTCAGGAATAATAACAAAATCATCTAAATTACTTCCTTGAATTTTTATTTCTTGATTTTCTGTTTTTAAAATTAAACTTCCACCTTCTGATTCTAATTTAATTATTTCTTTTTTAAAAAAACTAATTACTGATTTTAAAAAAGAAACTGGCATTAATAATTTACCTTCTTTTTTAATTTTACTTAAAATTCGCCAAACAATACTTGTTTCTAAATTAGTGGCGCTTAATTTTAAAAAATTTTTTTCTGTTTCTAATAAAACATTATTTAAAATAGAAAGGGTGGTGCCTCTTTTTATTATAGGTTCAATAATTAATAATGATTGATTTAATTTATCTTTAAAAATATTTAATTCCATAATAATATTAATAATTTTTATAATTTATTATTATAATATATATTTATATATAATATTTTTTAAAATATAAAAATATAAATTTAATTAAATTTATATTTAAAATTTAATTAAAAGATGTTTTTTAAAAAAAATAATAAGTTGTTAAAAAATTTTTAATAAAATTTTATTTATTTTAATAAAACTTTTGGATAATTTATTTTTAATAATTTTTATTAAAAATTATTACCTTTATTTTTTATAATTTTCCCTATTTTATCCTATTTTTATTATAAAAGATAAAATTTTTGACGAATTAAATTAATTTCCGATAATAATTCTTCGCTTTCTTTTATTTCTTTATCTATTTTAGACCAGGAATAAATAACAGTTGTGTGATCTTTACCTTTAAATCTTCTTCCAATTGAGGGAAAGGATTCTTTTGACTCCTCTCTTAAAAGATACATCGCAATTTGTCTTGGTTTGACAATTTCTTTTCTTCTGGTAGTTGATAAAAATTCTTCTTCTTTTAAATCATAAAAATCACAAACAGTTTTTATAATTTTTTTAAAATTAACTTTCCTTTTAGGGGGATTAAATAAATTCCTTAAAAGTTGTTTTGTGGTTTCTAAATCTGGTATTTTATTGTGTATTCTTTTAAAGAAAATTATTTTATTTAAAGCTCCCTCTAATTCTCTAATATTACTTCTAATGTTTAAAGCAATATATTCTAAAATTTCTTTTTTAAACTCTATATTTTTTTCATTAGCTTTTGCTTTTAAAATAGCCATTCTAGTTTCTAAATCGGGAATTCCAATATCAACCATCATTCCTCCCTCGAGTCGCGATCTTAATCTTTCTTCTAATCCAGCAATTGCTTTTGGAGAAGCGTCAGATGAGATAATGATTTGTTTTTGTCCTTGTTGAAGAAGATTAAAAATATAAAAAAATTGTTCCTGCGATTTTTCTTTACCGGTAAAAAATTGAATATCATCAGTAATTAAAATATCAATATTATTAAATTCTTTTTTAAAAACATCTATTTTTTGTTGCATAATTGCTTCTATAATATCTGCGACAAATTTTTCACAAGGGATATATTTAATTCTTTTTTCAGGGAATAGCTCTTTTAATCGATTGCCGGTAGCTTGAAGAAGATGGGTTTTTCCTAACCCTACTCCTCCGTAAATAAATAAGGGATTATAAAGAATGCCGGGTTTTTCTGAAATAGCGTAAGATGCGGCTTGAGCCATTTGGTTAAAACCACCAACAATAAAATTATCAAAGGTATAACAAGGATTGAGGTTGGTTTTGGTATCTACCTCTAATTTTAATGGTAAAGAATATGAATCCGCAATTTCTTTATTGATTGAAATATCTAAATTTTTAGTTTCAGAAAATTGTTTTTTATGGTCATTAATAAGAAAGCTGATATTTTTTATTTCAGAATCTAAACTTCTTAAAATTTTTAATATTAAAGAAGAATATTTTTTATCTAACCACTCTTTGGTAAAAGAATTTTCCACCAAAACCAAAACTTCCCCGTTTTTTTTAGAAAAAATTTTAGTGTTTTTAAACCAAGTGGCAAAATTAGCTCTGGAAATAGAAAATTGGATTTGAGCTAAAACTGTTTGCCAAAGCTCTTCATTGTTCATAAGTAAATAACTTGAAAAATTAAAATATAAGAATATGATAAGGGTGTGTTAAAATTTCCTTACTGATTTTTTTTAATTAGCGTTGATTCGGGTAAAAAAGATATTACACGAATTATTCAATAGTCTAATGATATAAAATAAAAGATATAAAGATTATGAATAAATTATTATCATAATGCAAATTAGTTAAAAAATCAACACAAAAAGGGAATTTGTTGAAAAAATGGGAATAACCTGTTAAAATTTAATTATGAGCATTACCTATCAACCAAAAAAGAAAAAAAGAAAAAGAAGTCATGGTTTTTTAACAAGGAGCAGGACCAAATTAGGAAGAAAGATTATTTCTCAAAGGAGAAGAAAAAAAAGACAAAAATTAACTATTTAGGTTTATATTGATTTTTTTGTGTTGCCAAGATTAAATAGATTAAAAAAAGGAAAAGATTTTAAACTAATAATTACCCAGGGGAAAGTCATAAAAGAGAATTTTTTATTTTTTAAAAAAATAGAAAACGATTTAGGATATTCAAGAATAGGATTTATTGTTTCTCAAAAGATTTCTAAAAAAGCAGTAGTAAGAAATAAAATAAAAAGAAGACTTCGGGAAATAATAAGATTAAAATTACCGATAATTAAACCGGGCTATGATTTTGTTTTTTTTGCTAAAAAAGGAATAGAAAATAAAAAGTTTCCTGAATTAAAAAAAACAGTTGAGAACCTGATTAGAAAAGCAAGACTGATAAATGTAAGAAAAAACAATGAGCTCATCCCAAAACATTAATTTTGCGTTATAATAAAAGAAATTAAAAGGTCGAAATAAACAATTGCCAACAAAACTAATTTAATTTCTTTTATAATAACAGAAACAAGAAAGTCATATAATTCAGATTTAACCGACAAACAATGGAAAAGAATTGAACCGTTATTGCCCAAACCAGCCAAAACAGGTAGGCCGAGAAGTGACGACCGAGAAGCCATTAATGGAATCCTCTATGTACTCTCTACTGGCTGCCGTTGGAAAGATATGCCGCACGATATTGATACTTCTCCCTCAACCAGCAATCGTCGTTTATTAAAGATGTTGTTTAATAAAGTTTTTTGTGAATTTTAGCAAATTGATGCCATATAAACCATTTATTTATAAGGTTTTTTAAAAGGAAAAATTATAAAAATACCTCAAAATATTATTAAACAACATCTTTAATGAACCATCAATATCAAATACAGGTAGTTGACCTAAGCAATACTGCCTTAGATTTTTAAAATATAAATTTTTAGGCGAAAGCCATCTTACAGTCGACCAATAAACCCTCACTGGTGGATTATCTAAGGGAATTCTTTGATTTATTTCTTTTTAAAGATCTTTGTTAATTTTAATGCATTTGTCGGTTTGATTTATAAATCTGGAAATTGAGTTTTTGGATCTTTTTGCTAATTTATAACGGAAGTGATGTTTTCCCGCATTAAACTCTTCTTGAAATTTTGATGGCAAGTTTATTTTCCAATTTTGATAGAATTTCTCGATGGGAGATAAATCAGGATGAAATTTAATATATTCGATATCTATTATTCGATATCTATTCCTTTTTTAATTTTATTTTCAAAATTTGGCGCTATAATTTTTAAACATTTGAAACCGAAATGTTTATATTTATCTGATATTAATCTAATTTCTTTTTCTTCGAGAGGATAACTTTTAACCCCTATTGACCACCCTTTTCTTTAATGTTCATTTATAAGATAACGATACGTTAGTTGGTAATTTTAATTAGTTTTAAATCAATATCTTTATTCTCTTTTAGGCATTGAGCTGGTGTTTTGAAATTTAATCTTTTTAATCTTGTATTCACGCATAAAGATGATGCGTAATAAGGTTTTCCGTAAATTTCCGGCTCTTTCTAACGCAATTTTATTAGTAAAATTAACGCAAAATTGCCATAAATTTTATTACGCGCTAAATTTAATGTTCGTTTAAATTATGTTTTGGCTGTTTAAATTTTGCTTCGCAAAATTTAAACAATAAAAAAATTCAAGAAACCCTATTTTTATTAGAGAGTTGGGTGAAATACTCAATAAGATAAGAGGCGATTATTTTGGCGGCATTAGACCGGCTGAAATTCTTGGAATTTTCTTTCATTTTAGTTAAAATATCCCGACGGGAAAATAGATGCTTTAATTTAGTCAAAAAGAAATGCGGACTAAAATTACTTTCTTCAATTACTTCCCCTCCTCCTTTTTCAGTAAAGATATAAGCATTTTTTAATTGATGATTTTGAGCAGATTGAGCTAAGGGGATCAAAAGGGCCGGTTTGCCGGCGGCAGATATTTCAAAGATAGCTCCGGCGCCGGCTCGGGAAATAATCAAATCAGCAACCACTAAGGCTTGTTTATAAAACTCTTCTTCTAAAAAAGGAAAGGGATGATAATCTTTTTTAAGATCTTCATCGGTTAAAATCGCTTCGGCTTCTTTTTTAACTTCTAAAAAGTTTTTCCGACCGGTCTGATGAATTATTTCAAAATCTTTAAGAAAGGCTGGTAAAATTTCTAAAATTACTTCGTTAATTTTTTGAGCGCCCTGAGAGCCGCCTAAAATTAAAATAAGAGGTTTATTACCTTGAAGTTTAAAAAGTTTTTGAGCCTCTTTTTTGGAACCTTCTAAAATTTCTTGACGAACAGGATTGCCAACAACAATTCCTTTGTTTTTGTCCAAGGAATCAATCAAAGGAAAAGAAAGAAACACTTCCTGAGCCCATTTACTCTCAATTTTAGAAGCTAATCCAAAAACACTGTCTGATTCATGAAGAAAAAAGGGAATGCCAAAAATGTTTGCCCAAAAAGCAACAGGAAAAGAACCATAACCGCTTTTACTAAAAACCAGGTCTGGTCCCAAAAAGAATAACCAAAAGAAAGATTGAATTAGACCAATGGGTAATTTAAAAATATCTAAAAAATTTTCCAACGAAAAATACCTTCTCAATTTACCAGTTAAAATTTTAATAATCCTTATTTCTTCTTTTTCTAATAACCCTGAAATGTGTTCATTGAGATTCGGACCAATATAATAAGGTTTAAAGTTTAAATCAGGATAATTTTTTTTAATTTCACGAACAATGGCTAAAAAGGGAAAAATATGACCAGCAGTTCCGCCGCCAGTAAAAACAATTTTCATAAATCATTTATTTAAAGTTCCAAATTACAAATCAATTTATTCTACATAATCTGGTAAAACTTGCCAAGAGTCAATAATATATTTTATTAAATCTCGACCCAAGGGAACCGCTGAGTAGCTGGAAATTTGTGCCTTTTTGGGATTGTCTAACTTAATAAAAATCAAAAATTTTGGCTCAAAGGCTGGGAAAAAAGCCGTAAAGGTATGAATAATTTCAAATTGCGAATAACCCTTTTTGTCTTTTAAAGGAACCTGGGCTGTTCCGGTTTTGCCGGCAATAAAATAACCAGGGATTTTAGCTCGTTGAGAAGCGCCGTCTTCAACCACCTTAATCAGTATCGAAGTAATTGTATCGGCTGTTTTTTTTGAAAAAACTTTTTTCTGAATTTGGGGTTGA
Source organism: Patescibacteria group bacterium (assembly GCA_020724125.1). GTDB lineage: Bacteria > Patescibacteriota > Minisyncoccia > Minisyncoccales > CG1-02-41-26 > DYHM01. The sequence goes on from DYHM01000001.1 coordinate 12,146, forward strand.
ATTTCAATAATTTCATTATTAACCTTACTAATTTTTTTAACAACAAAAGGCCGCATTAGATTTCCACCATTCGCAATAGCGCCGAAAATTCTTATTAATTGAATTGGCGTAATTTCTATCCCTTGACCAAAACTCGCTGTCGCTAAGGTTCGAGGATGAGAAACTTTGGTTAAATTTTTATTTTCCGAAAAAACCTCTCCTGGTAAATCAATTCCTGTTTTTTCAAAAAGACCAAATTCTTTCAGGTATTTCAAAAAAATCTCACGGCCAAGTTTTTGTTGAACAAAAACGGCGCCGGTATTTATTGAATGTTTTAAAACGCCAATTATTGACTGTTCTCCCCAGGCTCGTCTATCAAAATTACAAATAGGTCGACCTTTTGTTTTTAGACAACCCTCATCAAGATAGGTAGTTTCGGGGGTAATTAATTCTTCCTCTAAACCAGCTGTTATTGTGATTGGTTTTAAAACTGAACCTGGTTCAAAAAGTTTTTGAGAAATTGGATTAAGAAACGTTTCTAAATTTTTTTCTTCTTTATAATGGTTAGGGTCAAAATTGGACAAAACCGCCAAGGCCAAAATTTCGCCGGTCTGAGGAATCGTCACCACAACCTGGCCAGAATCAATATCCCAAAGTTCTTTAGCTTTATCTAATAATTTTTCGCTAAAATATTGAAGCTTGTAATCTAAGGTTAAAAAAATATTTGCTCCTTTTAAGAAAATAGTTTCGTTATTTTTCCGTAAAAGAGAAGCAAAATATCCAAAAGGCGCTTTCTCTCTTTGCTCAAACTTTTTTTCTCCTTTTAAAAAATCATCATAAAAAGATTCTATTCCATATTGTCCTTCATTCTCGGTGTTTATAAAACCCACAACATGAGAAGCTATTCTTTTTTGGGGATAAACTCTTCCCCAAAAACTATCAGTAACTACCCCTTTTATTTTTTTATCCTCTATTTCTTTTAATGTTTCAATAGAGATTTCTTTTTTAAAAATTTGATTTTTTGTTAAAAAAAGAGCTAAATTCGCTTGTTTTTCTTTTAAAATTTCACTTAAAATCCGAACCTTTTCTTTTAATTGGTCTTGGGAAATTTTTTGAGGAAAGAGATAAACAATATTTTTTTTCTCTGTTTTGGCTAATGGTGTTTGCTCGTCATTAAAAAAAATTTCTCCTCTTTCTCCCTTAATCTCGCCAAAAAAGATTTGCTGACCTAGCGCTAAAACTTTATAATATTTTCCCTTCTCAATTTGCAAATAATATAACCGCCAAAAAATTAAAAGAGAAAAACAAATTAAAAAAAGAAAAATTAATTTATTTCTCCAAGCAATCATTGATTTTAATTTTAATTTTTGATTTAACTCAATTTAAGTTTTAGGTCAACCAAAAAAGAAAAAAACTATTTATCCCGATAGAAACATTAGCGCCTGTGTCGGGTTTACAAAATTTCAAATCCCTGTTTAACTTGATTTCCTTGTTTTAATTTTAGATAATCTTTGATTATCTCAAAAATTATTCCCGCTAAAGGAATAGACAAGATCGCCCCTAAAATTCCCCAAAGGGTTCCTCCAACGGCTAAGGCGATTAAAACTAAAACCGGCGGCAAATCAATAAATTTTTTAAATAAAAACGGAAAAAGAAAATTATTTTCAAGTTGTTGAATAATTATAAAACTAAATAAGACTAACAAAGCCTGAGGCATGGAATCTATCATCACAAACAAAACAATGCCCGCGCCGGCCACCATTGGTCCCACAACGGGAATGAAATCAAAAACACCAAAGATAATACTTAAGACCAAGGCGTATTTTATTTCTAAAACATTTAAGGTTAGATAAGATAAAAAACCGACAAACAAAACACCGATTAACCGACAAATAAACCAACCACTTACTTGTTTTTTAGCCCGAAGCAAAAAATTAAAAAGATAAAAATGATATTTTTGCGGCGCCAAATTAGCGACTAATTTTTCCAAAAATTGTTTTTCTAAGGATAAAAAGAACGCTAAAAAGAAAACAAAAATCAGGGCATTAATTCCGCCAAAAACAACGATTAAGCCGCTAAAAACATTTTCGCTAATTTTCCCCAAATTTCCTTTGATAAAATTTAATAAAGATTGAATATCAGAACTAAAATCAAAACCAATTTTTTCTAAAAAGGGAGCAATTTTTTGAAAATAAGATGGAAGAATGAAGGTAAGTTGTTTAATTTCCAGAAGCAAAAGAGGTCCTATTTTATAAAGAAAGACAGCTAAAAGAATAAATAGTCCGAAATAAATAAAAGTTGTCGCCAAAATTCTTGGAATTCTTATTTTTTCCAGAAAATCTATGAAAAAATTAAACAAAATTGAAAGAATTAAAGCAAAAATAAACCAGATAACCAAATCTTTAATTATAAAAAGGAAATAAAGAAAAATAATAACAGCAGTTATTTTTAAACAAAAATCCCAGTTTATATTTAAAGTTTTTTCGTTTTCCATGTTAGTTTTATTAAGTCCTATCGGAAAGAAAGAGGTTTTTTAATGGATAAAAGTTTTTGGCGGTCTCAAAAATTAAAGTTATTTTCGGCGCAATTCTTTTTTCCACAAATAGGCGATATTGGCCGTTACTTTGTATTCGGTAATTTTGCCGTTTTCTACTCTAACGGTTTTATCTAAAATTTTAGCGCCCGTTACATTTTCTTTTTGTCCAACCGCGCATTTTATTATTTCCCCCAAAGCATCTTCAAAACTTTTAGATGATGAACCTATAAGTTTTTTTATTTTTATCACAGCCATATTTTTAGATTTAAAATTAAAATTTTAGATTTAAAATTAAAATCCAACTTTTCGACCTTATAATTCAAGTGTTATTAATTATCCTTTATAAAAACCAAAATGTCAATTTTTAAGAAAACTAACTTGGGAAAAAATTTGCATTGGATTTTTTTATTAAGACTAAACCTCAATGATTTTAATTTCAAAACTTTAAAAGCGCGTTCTTGTCCTGTTTTAATATTTAAAAATCCATAAACACTTCTATTTTCTTTTTTATTAGAGACCTCTATTTTGGGATTTTCTCTCTGTAATAGTTATTTGCTGGCTAACGGTACGTCATTGTGTATAATAAAAGACGTATGCAAATCAAATTACATAAATATGCTACCACAACTCCAGTTATAAGACAAGCAATTGCCTCATCTTCCCTATCTGCCTATGCTTTAGCTAAACAATATGGCATTTCTTAAGATACAGCAAGAAAATGGAAATTTTTAGGAAAACAAGGTATTTTTAAAGACAGAAGTAGTCGTCCTCATAAACTTAACACTGACCTTATTTCAGAACAAGAAGATTTAATCTGTTTTGAGGGAAAACAATTCAAGAAAACAATTGAGGATATCTTCCTTACTCTGGAAGACAAAATCTCTAACCTCTATCCGATGAAAATCTACCGTTGTTTAAGGAGGCATGATCTTGCTACCCCTCCCTCTGATTTTATAGAAATGGAAAGGAAGATTAAGAAATTCAAGAGATACGGGATAGGCTATCTTCATATTGATCTTTTGCATGCTCCCAAGATTAATAAGGAAAGAAGCTATATCTATACTGCCATTGACTGGGTGGCCAAGATTGCCTTTGTGATGTTAGGTAAAAGAAAAATCAAGGAAACTGGCGCCAAATTCCTAAAACAAGTCTTGAAATTCTATCCCTACAAGATAAACTATATCCTAACAGATAATGGTTTTGAATTTTTCTACAAGGCTTTACCTAAAAACAAGAGAACCAAAAAGATTCATCCCCTTGATAAGATTTGCCAAGAGAATAAAATAGAACGCGGAACAATCAAGTTTAAACATCTTTGGACCAATGGAATGATAGAAAACTTTCACGGAACAATTAAAGATAAAGCGTTGAAAAGATATTTGTTTGAAACAATATTTGAAATGAACGTTCACTTAATTGAATTCATTAATAATTACAATACGAACGCAAGATTAAAAAGATTAAATTTCAAAACACCAGCTCAATACCTAAAAGAGAATAAAAACATTGATTTAAAACTAATTAAAATTACCAACTAACGTATCGTTAGTCAATAATTAAAATCATTAAATAAATTCAGTTCGTTGTTTCTTAAACATCTCAACTTTAATAAGGGAAAGAAGAAAATATTAAATTTATTGAATCGATAAATTTTTTATGCAACATTTTACTATTCATATTGACGGCAGTTCTCGCGGCAATCCAGGGCCGGCCGGGCTCGGCGTTTTGTTCGTCAATGAGAATAACGAGATTATAAAAGAATATTTTCAATTTCTTGGTCAAAAAACAAATAATGAAGCCGAATACCTGTCTTTAATTTTCGGTCTTAAAAAAGCCAAACTTCTTTTGGGTAAGAAAAAAATAAAAAACGTCTCTATTGAAATAAGATCTGATTCTGAACTTTTGGTAAAACAAATGAATGGTCACTATAAAATAAAAGAACCCAATATTCAAAAGCTTTTTTTAGAAGCTTGGAATTTAAAAATTGATTTTCCAAATCTAAAATTCATCTTAATTCCGCGGGAAGAAAATAAACAAGCGGATAAATTATCTAATCTTGCGTATGAAACTCATCGTAGTTGAAAGTCCAACCAAAGCTAAAACCTTAAAAAAATTTTTAGGCAGGGATTATCAAATAACAGCCACCTTCGGTCATATTCGAGACTTGCCCAAAGCTGAATTTGGAATAGATATTGAAAATAATTTTCAACCAAGGTATGTTATTCCCTTAAAAGCAAGAAAAATAGTCTCATTTTTAAGGCAAGAGGTTAAAAAAAGCGATTTGGTAATTTTGGCTGTTGACTCTGATAGAGAAGGAGAAGCTATTGCTTGGCATTTCGTTCAGTCCTTAGGACTAAACGAAATCAAAAATCAAAAATTTCACCCGCCCAAATTTTTACCCGGCCAAATCTCAAAGAGACTTGGCGCGGGCGAAAAGAAAACTTGGCCGGGCAAGCAAATCAAAAATTACGAACGAATTGTTTTTCATGAGATAACCAAACCGGCTATTGAGAAAGCACTAAGAAATCCGCGAGATATCAATATGAACCTTGTTAATGCTCAGCAATCTCGAAGAATTTTAGATAGAATTGTGGGTTATAGTCTTTCTCCTTTTTTATGGAAAAAAATAAGCCGAGGCTTATCAGCCGGCCGCGTCCAATCAGTGGCAGTCAGATTAGTTGTTGAACGAGAAAAAGAAATAGAAAATTTTAAACCACAAGAGCATTGGACAATCGTCGCTACGCTTCTTAAAATCAAAAATCAAAATTTAAAAATCAAAAATAAGGGATTTGACGCTATTTTGGTTAAAAAAAACGGGAAAATAATTCCAAAATTAGGGATTAAAACCAAAAAAGAAGCAGATGAAATTATTAATGACATAGAAGGGGCAGAATATAAAGTAATAAAAATTATCAAAAAAGAAATTAAGCGCAATCCCTTGCCGCCTTTTACAACAAGCGCTCTTCAACAAACCGCCTGGCAAAAATTTCATTGGCCGGCAAAATTTACAATGCAATTAGCCCAGGGTTTGTATGAAAAAGGATTAATTACTTATCACCGCAGCGATTCTTTAAATTTATCTGAACAAGCTATAGAAAAAGCGAAAAAATTTATTGAAGAAAATTATGGCCCAAATTATTGGCCTGGTTTTTTCAGGAAATATAAAACAAAAATCAAGGGAGCCCAAGAAGCCCACGAAGCGATTCGACCAACCAGCTTAAATTTTATCCCTCAAAACTTAGGAGGACAAGCGCCTTCCAAAGATAAAAATACCGAAAAATTATATGATTTAATTTGGCGAAGATTTATAGCCTGTCAAATGAAAGAAGCAAGTTTCGATTCAACAATGGTTGAGATTGAAACTGAAAATTCAAAATCAACGTATTTATTCCGCGTCAATGGTCAAGTTCTAAAATTTGACGGTTTTTTAAGGGTCTATCCCCTGAAATTTATTGAAGCTGAATTGCCAAATTTAGCGGAAAAAGAAATTTTAAGATTAATTAAAGCATTTTCTTCTCAACATTTTACTCAACCGCCTCCCAGATACAACGAAGCCAGTCTTATTAAGGCCTTGGAAGAAAATGGAATTGGCCGACCCTCTACATATGCGCCCATTCTTTCAACTATTCAGGGAAGAAATTATATTATTAAAGATGAACAAAAAAGATTTCAACCAACTGAAATTGGTTTAATGACGAACAACCTTTTAACCGCTCATTTCCCGAGTATCGTTGATATTGAGTTTACCGCCCAAATGGAAGAAAAATTAGATGAAATCGCCCAAGGGGAAAAAGAATGGACCTCGGTGATAAAAGAATTTTATTGGCCATTTGAAAAAAATCTTCAAAAGAAATATCAGGAAATTTCCAAAAAAGAAATCGCTGAACAGAAAACCGAAAAAAAGTGCCCGGAATGCAAAAGCGAGCTTTTAATAAAATTTGGAAGGTTTGGCAGGTTTTATGCTTGTTCTTCTTTTCCTAAATGCCGCTACACAGCTTCATTAAAAAATACCGGTTTAGGTATTAAATGTCCAAAATGTCAAACAGGCGAAATTTTTGAAAAAAAAACCAAAAAACAAAAAATTTTTTATGGTTGCTCTGATTGGCCAAAGTGCGACTTTGCTTTATGGGATAAACCATCTGGCGAATTTTGCCCAAAATGCAAATCGCTTTTAATTGAAACCAAAAATAAGCGGTTAAAATGTTCAAACAAAGAATGCGGCGCTCCCCGCTAACCAGCCATTTCTTGATTTAACCGCGTCAGCGGTTAAATAGGCTTCTATCTTGCCAAAATTTCCGAGATAACAAAAAACAAATAAATTATTAAAAGAATAATGGCTTCTTTTGAAGTAATTTTTTTACCTGTTCGGATAAAAAAGAAAAAGAAAAGAGCGGAAATGATAAGAAAAAATCTGGCGATAACAAACGGAGAAAAATCAGCGACTTCAAAGGGACAAAGAAAAGCAACGATTCCCAATACCAAAGTGGCGGCGACAATCACCGAGCCCATTAATGTTCCTAAAATCAACCAATTTTGTTTTTTCTTGGCCGAGACAATGCCGAAATAAAGCTCTGGCAGGGAATTACCCAGACCTACCACCAAAATACCCAATAAAGGAAGAGAAAGATGAAAAATTTCTCTAAAAAAATTAATTGACCTCACTATTCCTTCGCTTGCGATTAAAAGAAAAAATAAAGCTAAAAAAAGCTTTCCTATATCAAGAAAAAAACCTTTAAAGTTTTTTAGAAATGAAGGGATTTTTTCTTCTTTTTTTTCTTCTTCGTAAATTTTAGTAAATCTTTCTTTTTTAGCGAAAAGCCAAATAATATAAAGGAAAAAACTGAAAAGCAAAAAAAGACCGTCCCCCCTTCCTAATTTACCATCGAAAGCTAAAATTAGAGGGAGAATGGCAATATAAGCGGTAAAAATCGCTGAACTTTGAATCAAGCGACTTTCGGCCGGCAATCCATTGCCAATTAAAACAACAATCGCCACAACTAAGGTTAAATCAATAATATTTCCGCCAACAATATCGCCAAAAGATAATTCGGGAATTTTATGAATAATCGAAGAAACGCCAACAAAAAGATTAGGCAAGGAAGAGGCAATGGCAATAATAAAAAAAGCCAAAACAAACTCCCGCCATTTTAAAAACTTTCCTATTTTGATTAAACTTCTAATAAGGAGATTGCAGGAATAATGGAGGAAGAAAAAAGAAATAAAAAAAATAAAAAGATAAACCCAGAACATAATTTAAAATTTTAATAGTTAACAACCAAACGAGAGAATGCTAAGTATTTTAATTTGCCTAATAATTTTTTAATAAAAATTTATCTAATAAGAATTATACTACATTTTACAAATAGAGAAAATATGGCGCATTAAGTTATCTAAAATGTGAACGAAATGGGTGCTTGACGCCTCCGTTTCCTTTTAACGAACACCTTAATAAAATTTTCTTCTTCTAAACTCGCTTGCTGAGAAAATTCGTTTCATTGAAGTAATATGAAAAACATGAATAATAATAATTATTACGCCAGAATAAAAGAGATAAATATTTCTCACTATTCATATCACATTCCAAAATTATACTTTTATGATATAATTTAGGCAATGAAATATCCAATAATAGACATGTTGTTTAATAAATCAGGTGATAAAATAAATTTAAAGATATGAATAATTTCCTTTCTAATCCTAAAGGTTTTGGTCTTGATATTTCTGATTTCTCTTTAAAAATAGCCGATCTAAAAAAACAGGGAAAAAACCTAAAACTAACTTCTTTTGGAAATTTCGTGATTCCCGAAGGTATTATTGAAAAAGGAGAAATAAAAAAAGAAAAAGAACTAACAGAGATTCTGAAAGAAGTATTGAAAAAAATCAAATCTCGATCTGTAATTGTTTCCTTGCCGGAAGAAAAACTATTTTTGGACATCATTCAATTTCCATTGATGAGCGAGGCGGAATTGGAAAAAACAATTCAATTTGAAATAGAAAATTATATTCCCTTTCCATTAGAAGAGGTTTATTTTGATTTTGAAAAAGTTGAGGTTATTTCTAACCGTCAAAAATATCAAGAGGTTTTAATTACCGCTTTTTCCAAAAAAACTATTGATAGTTATTTAAGGGTTTTAAAAAACGTCGGCCTTCAGCCGTTGGCGCTGGAACCAGAATGTCTTTCGATCAGCCGGGCTTTAGTGGAAAAAAATAAACCTTCTGAATTTATTTTAATTTTAGATTTAGGGGAAAGCCGAACCGGTTTTACTCTCTTTTTTAACAAGACCATAAGATTTACTTCAACCATTGCTTTTTCTTCTCGTCAATTAACCAAATTTTTAGCTGAGAAATTAAAAATCTCCTTTGCCGAAGCGGAAAAAATAAAAATAGAACAAGGATTAAAAAAAGAAGGCCCTGTTAAAGAAATTTTAAATCTTGCTCTTTTAGATTTAATTAAAGTAGATTTAATTAAAGAAATAAAAAATTTATTGGAATACTATTATTCCCACAACGTCGAAAAACAAAAACAAAATAATAACATATCATTGGAAAAAATTTTGCTTTGCGGCGGCGGCGCCAACCTTCGAGGTCTAACCGAGTTTTTAAGTTCCGAATTCAAAATCAAAGTTGAAAAAGGCAATCCCTGGCTTAATGTCTTAAAAACTCCTCTTAAAGAAATTCCCGAATTATCATTTGAAGAGTCTTTGAGTTATGCCACCGCCCTGGGACTGGCTTTGCGAGTATTCTATGGCTATTAACTTATTGCCTGAACAAGAAAAAAGAGAACTTAAACGAAAAGAAAACTGGAAAAAAATTTTCCTTATTTTGGTTTTTATTTTAATTTTTTTATTGTTGCTGGTTTTAATTCTTTTTTCTTTAAAAATTTATATTGCCTCCAAAATTGAAACTCTCCAAGAATTATTTCTGAAAAAAGAAAAAGAATTTCAGGAAAAACATCTCCAGAACTTTGAAAAAGAGATTGAGGAAATCAATGAAAATCTTTTTAAGATTAAGCAATTTGGGGAAAAACAGATTTTAATTACTCCTGTCTTGGAAAAGGTTTCTTCTTTAATTCCTAATTCAATCTATCTTACTAATTTTTCTTTTCGGAAAATTTTTCAAGAAGAAAAAAGGAAAGAAGAAGAAAAAGAAGAAAATGAAAATGAAAAAGAAAAGATCAAAATTTTAGCCGAGGTCCAAATTAGCGGTTGGGCTAATAATCGGGAAGATCTTTTTTATTTTAGAAAGGCCATAAAAAAGGAAAAGGGGATTCAGGAAATTTATTTTTCACCCTCTTCCTGGGTCAAACCGAAAGACATTAATTTTTCTTTAAGTTTTAAAATCAATGAATTTTTCAACAAATAAAAAAATATATTTGGTTCTTATTCTTTGGTTTCTCTTTTTGGGAATTTTAATAAAATTTGGTTTTATTCCTTTTTTGGGTCAGTTAAAAATTTTCTCTCAAAAACTAATTGAACAGAAAAAAACTCAAAACTTGCTTGAACTTCGGATTAAAGATTTTGAAGAGTTTTCTAGGGATTATCTTTCTTATCAGACAATTTTAAATAAAATTAAAAATTCTTTTGTCGCCGAGCCAGAGGTGCCTATCGAGTTTATTAAATTTTTAGAAACCGAAGCTGAAAAAACCAAAATAAAACTCAAAATCTCTCCCTTGAACGTTAAATCCGAAAAAGATGATCCTTGGCCGCCAATTGGTTTTCAGGTTTTTTGGGCTGAAAGCTTCCCAAATTTTTTGAGGTCTTTAGAAAGATTGGAACAAGGCCCTTGGTTGATAGAAATTTTTCAATTAAGAATTGGGAGAATCTCTGAAAAATTTATTCTTCCCGAAATGGACTTCGGGGGATTGAATCCCGGAGATGTCCATTCAGTTATCAATCTTAAAGTTTTTTCCCTTAAGCAATGAAGATAATTATTTTTAAAATTAAAAAAGGTTTAATTAAGACATTAAAGAAAATCTGGCAAAATGTTTTTTTGCTCCTCTTTTTATTCTTAATTTTAGATTTAATAATTGGAGTAGGTTTCTTTTTAAAATATTATTCTGAACAAGAAAAACCAGAAGATTATTCGATTTTAAGGGTTAATCAGGATTTATTAGATAACTTTTCTTCTGAATTTCAAAAGCGAGAAGAAAATTTCAAAAATACCGAAAATAAAACTTACCTTGATCTCTTTAGGGCTGAATTTTGAATTTTAAATTTCGAATTTCGAATGAATTTCGAATTTTGAATTTTTTAAAATTAAAAATTAAAAATTATTTAAAAATTAAAAATTAGAAATTAGAAATTATTTAACTTTTGAGATTTGAGTTTTGAGTTTTTTGGTCTTTGGTTTGTGTTTTTGGTTTTTGGTTTTTAATTTAATCTTACACAGGGTCTTCGGGCAATAATTAAAGATGGTTCTTTCTTTTTTAGAAACACTCTAATCGTTTTAACCATTTCTTTTATTTTAATTGGATCAATTATTTTTAAATTTTTTACACCGCAGGCTCGAATAATTTCTTCAATTTTAATTATTGGTAAATTATCGCTTTTTATGCCGAGATGGGGCTGTTGACCGGTCATCGCTGTTGTCTGGTTATCCATCAAAATAATTAAAGGATTAGATTGGTTACGAACGACATTGATTAAAGCGGGAATGCCAGCATGAAAAAAGGTTGCATCGCCAATAAAAGCAATTAATTTTTGTCCATTAGTTGATTTTTTGATTCCATGAGCAATACCAATTGAAGAACCCATGCAGGAAAGATAATCTTGAAGAAAATGAGGCGGAAAGCCGGCTAACATATAACAACCAATGTCGCCGCCGAAAATCACTTCTTGGGGTTTAACCGCTTTTTTTATCGCCGAGAAAACAAACCAATAAGGACAACCAGGACAAAGTTGAGGATATCTTTTTGGAATTTCTAATTCCCAATTCCTAATTTCTAATTTCTCCTTTAATTGTCCTGCCCGCTTTGCTTCGCAGGGCGAAGCAGACAAATAATTTTCAATTTCTAGTTTTTTATATTTTTTATTAAGAAGTTTAGCAATAGCCGCGATAATCTGGTCATGGTTTAATTCGCCAATTTCTGGCAATAATTTTTTACCAATGATTTCTAAACCCGGGTTAACATCTTTGGCTAATCTCTGAATTTCTTTTTCTAAACAGGGCTCCAATTCTTCGACAACAAGCACCTTTTTAAAATTTTTAATAAAGTTTTTAATTTTTTTCTCCGGCAAGGGATAAAAAAATCCTAATTTCAAAATCGGCAAAGAAAGGTTAATTTCCTTTAAGACCTCTCGCGCGTGAAGATAAGAAATCCCTGTTGTTATGATTCCTAATTTTTTTGTTTGTTTTCTTTTATAACGTGGAATGGATGCGCAATTTTCAACTTTATTTATTGAAGAATTTTCAGAAAATTCCTGAATGTTGCTAATTTTAGCGAGTAATTTTTTCTTCATTTCTAAAATCCTTGACGGCATCGCGGCAAATTTTTCAGAAGAAGTTTTTTTAAATTCTTTTATATCAAAATTGGGTTTAAATTTGTTTAATTTTAAATTTTCTAATTTCACCAATTCTCTTTGATGAGCCACTCGAGTGGTTGTTCTAATCAAAATAGGGATTTTAAATTTCTCCGAAAGTTCAAAAGCTAATTTTGTAAAATCCTTAGCTTCTTGAGGGCTGGCTGGTTCTAAGGTGGGAAGATGAAATAAGTAAGAATAAAACCGGGAATTTTGTTCTGATTGAGCGGAACTGTGGCAGGATGGATCGTCGCCAACAATGATAACCATTGAACCATTAGAGCCGGTATACAAAAATGGCAATAAAGCGTCTGAACAAACATTAAGGCCGAAATGCTTCATAACCACCAGGGTTTTTAAACCAGCAAAAGAAGCACCAATCCCGGCTTCTAATACAACCTTTTCATTGACGGAATACTCAAAATATAAATTTTGAATTTTGAATTTTGAGTTTTGAATTTTATAAAAAATATCTCCAATTTCCGAGGATGGCGCGCCGGGATAGGTAGTCGCAAATTGAACACCCGCCTCTAAACTGGCCCTGACAATCGCTTCATTGCCAAGAAAAATTACTTTGCCTTTATTTTTTAAAATTTCTTCCATTTCTTCAAATTTTTATCTTGAATTTTAATACTTTTATGATATCCTAAACTAAAACAAACTCAATGCCGGAACTCAACTTTCATGCCCTCATAGCTTAACGGATAAAGCATAACCCTGCGGAGGTTAAGATGGAAGTTCGATTCTTCCTGAGGGCGATATAAGTTCAAAGTTCAAAGTTTAAAGTTATAAATAAAAATAAGTTCTTAAAAGTTCAATTAGAGGTTTTGAATTTTGGATTTTAAATCTTAACGGAGGGTTCGCCTAATGGTATGGCACCGCTCTTGAAAAGCGGCGGGCGCAAGCCCTTAGAGGTTCGACTCCTCTACCCTCCGTCATGTAATTTTAAAAAAATATTCAGTCGTTAGCTAAAGATTTAAATGGCAATACCGCTAAATTATTAGATTTAATACTTTATAATATTGAGGAAATAAAAAGTTATGGCCCGAAAGAAAGAAAAAGATTATATGTTGATTATGATAGAGAAAGGAAAGTAAAAAGCAGGTTCTTTGTTTGACATTAATTTCTAAGAATCTATAATTTAATTACTTGAATCAATGTTTTATAATGTCTTATTGGGTCGAAAATCTCTTAAAAGAAGAAAAAAAATTATGGCGAAAGGGATATAAATATGTGGTTGGCCTGGATGAGGCGGGCCGCGGTCCGCTCGCCGGCCCGGTGGTGGCGGCAGCCGTAATAATAAATCCAAGGCCTGAAACCAAAAATAAAATAAATTCAAAATTCAAAATTAAGAATTTAAAATTAAAAACAGGCCAAATTCAAAATTTAAAATTTTATTCAGATAAATCTCCTAAAACAAAAACCCAATTAAAAGCAGAATTATTTACTTGGGTGAAAAAATCAGAAATTAGAGATTCTAAAAAATTAGCGCCGAAAAAACGAGAAGAACTTTACCAAATTTTAATCCATCATCCTCAAATAAAATGGGGGATAGGCAGGGTGTCGGAAAAAACAATAGATAAAATCAATATCTTAGAGGCAACGAAATTGGCAATGATTAAGGCGATAAAAAATTTGGGAATAAAACCAGATTTTTTAATCCTTGATGGAAATTTTGAATTAAAGCTAAAAATCAAAAATTCAAAATTCAAAAACATAATTCAGAAATTAAAACATTCTCGGTTTAATAAAACAAAAAGTATTATTAAGGCTGACGAAAAAGTTCTTTCTTGTCTTTTGGCAAGCATTATTGCTAAAGTAACTCGCGATAAAATAATGGAAAAACATAATACAAAATTTCCTCAATATGGATTTAACAGACACAAGGGCTATCCTACTAAATTTCATTTAGAAATGTTAAAAAAATATGGGATTTGTAAAATTCATCGAAAAACATTCAACCCTGCTAAACATTTTGTTTAAAAAATTCTCCAATTTTCAATGACCAATTTTCAATGAATTCCGAGGGAAAAATTCTAAATCCAAAATCTTAAATCCTAAACAAATCCGAAATCCCAAATCCCAATGACCAAAACTCGTCTGTTTTGAACTTTGAATTTGCTCGCCCGGTCAAATTTTCAAAGAAAATTTGGCCGGGCGAAGCTGGTAAACATTTAGAGTTTTGAATTTAGGATTTTATTGTGGAGTTTGATTGTAAATTGAAAATTGATAATTGAAAATTAATTTTTTATGTTTTATCTTCAAAAGCAATTTAGCAAAATTTACGATAAATACGTAAATAAACTCTATCGGTTTATTTTTTTTAAGGTAAATTCCCGAGAAATAGCTGAAGATTTAACCGCTCGGGTTTTTAGTAAGGGTTGGGAGAAATATAGAGAGAACAGTAAAGAAATTAAAAACCCCGGGGCTTATCTTTACCAAATTGCCAGAAGAGAAATCGCTGATTATTATCGCCAGCAATCAAGATTTAAAACAGTTTCAATAGAAATCAATCAGGGGGTTTTAAATCAAATAACCGACCCTCAATCAAGCATTGAGGAAGATTTAATACTTCAGGCAGATATTAAATTAGTTTTGACCGCCTTAAATCAATTAAGGGACGATTATCAAAATTTGATTATTTGGCGCTATTTAGATGAATCGGGAATAAAAGAAATTGCGGAAATAATGGAAAAACCAGAAGGAGCAGTGAGGGTGATGCTTCACCGCGCAATCCAGGAACTCCGAGAGAAAATAGAGTCAGCGTAAAAAGGGTGAAAAAGGTGAAAAGGGAGAAAAGGGAGAAATGGGTGAAAAGGGCAAAAAGGGTGAAATAGGTGAAAGGGGAGAAATGGGTGAAAGGGGCGAAAGGGGTGAAAAATTGTAACAAAAACCCTTATTTTCCGTCTTAATAATAAAGAGAGATAAAATAGAAATTTATTGGACAATTTAATTGCTCAATGGACGAAAAACAACTTCTTAAAAAAATAACTCTTCTTAAAAAAATAAAACCATCTCAGGACTGGGTTTTTTTGACTAAACGAAAAATTTTAAAAGATGACTACTCTGGCATGAGAGAGAAATTATCTTTTTGGCAAGTTTTTTTTACTCCAATCAAAAGACCTGTTTTGGTTTTCGCTTTTCGGGGCATAATTGTCTTAACTTTAGTTTTGACAAGCGGTGTTTTTTACTTATATTATTTAAATACCCAAATTGTTTCTAATCATCAGTTTGTCGCTCAAACCAACAAATATAGACATTATGATAGTAATGAAGAGAAAAAAATCGTGGCAATGTTAGAAGAAATGCAGCAGGGTTTAGAAAAAATAAAACTATCTTTGGATAAAATAAAAAATTTAAAAAATCAGGGTCAAGCTTTGGTTATGAGCGAGGTAATTAAAATTACAGCCGATGTCGGCGAAAAAAGAATCAAGGAAATAAAAGGAAAAAACTCTCCCTCGGCGCAAGTATTAGCCAGTTTAACAGCAATAGAGAATGATTATAAAGAATTAAAAGAAGCAAGCGATGAACTCCAAAAAGAAAAATTGGTTGTTGCTTTTGAGGGCTTGAAAGAAATGACCTTAACCGAAGAGCAAAAAAGCCGTTTACAAAAAGCCGAAGAGTATTATAATGAAGGAAAACACAACGAAGCAATGGTTTTACTTGTTAAAATAATGGAAAAAAAATAGTCATTTAGTCATTGTTTTACTCCAAAAAAAAGGAGTTTTTCTTCTTTTAGAAGATAAAACAAAGGTCGAACAATGACAACCCTTTTTGTCTGAAAAGATAAAAAGTAAAGGTCGTAAAAACAATTTTTAAAAATAAAAAAATAAAATTTTAAATTAAAAAAATGAGTATTCCAAAGAAATTTATTTCAGTTATTGTTTCTTTAGCTTTAGTGGCTGCTGTTTTACCGATTAGCAATACCCAGGCTATTACTGCTGACGAATTAAAGGCTCAAATTGAAGCATTGGCAAAACAATTAGCCGAATTACAACAACAATTGGTTCAGATAGAAAGCCCTGCTGCAACAGTTAGCGGTTGCGCCATTACTTCTTTTGACCGCAATTTAAAACAAGGAATGACAGGCGACGATGTCAAATGTCTTCAAGTTGTTTTAAATAGCGCAGCAGATACCCAAGTGGTAAGCGAAGGCGCTGGTTCTCCTAACAGTGAGACCACTTATTTTGGTTCAAAAACCAGAATTGCAGTGGCTAAATTCCAAGAGAAGTATAGCGCTGATATTTTAGCGCCGCTTGGTTTAACAACCGGAACTGGCTATGTTGGGCTATCAACCAGAACTAAATTAAGTAGTTTATTGCCGGGAATTCCCGCTAAACCAGGAACTTCCACTGAACCGGTAATTCCCCCTAAACCAGCGGGAGCAGGTTTAACTGTAAGTTTAGCCGAAGGCGCTCCGGTTAGCGGCACTATAGTAGCGGGTCAGGCAACAGCTGATTTAGTCCGTTTTCTTTTTACCAATGGTGATGCGTCAGAAGTTAAAGTAACTAAATTGGTCTTAAAAAGAATTGGCGTTTCCGGGGATGACACTTTAGAAAATGTCTATCTTTTCGACGGCAGCGTAAGAATAACCGATGCCGCGAGCGTTTCCCAGAACACAGTTACTTTTGCCAATACCGCTGGTTTATTCTCTATTTCAGCTAAAGGAACGAAAAATATTAATGTTAAAGCAGACATTAAAACGGGCACTAGCGGCCAAACAATAGGTATTCAGGTAGCTGGAGCCGCTGATGTTGTTTCTAACGCTAGCGCAATCGGGGGCAACTATCCGATTTCCGGCAATTTAATGACAATAGCCACAGCTACTTTAGCCGGGGCTGATTTCACTGGAGCAACTCTGCCAACCACCGCTAATATCGACCCAGCGGTTGATGTCTTGGCATGGCAGAGAACTTTAAATGTTTCCAATAGAGACATTTATTTGAATCGGATTGCTTTTAGGGAAATTGGTTCGGTTAATTACAGCGACTTGAAGAATTTCCGTCTTTATGTTGACGGAACTCAAGTAGGAGCGACTGTTGAAACATTAGACAGTAATGGCTATGTTACCTTTACTCCAGCCGGCTCTTATAAATTAGCCACTGGCAGTCGGGTAATTAAGGTCTTGGCTGATGTTGTCGGCGGTTCTTCTAGAAATTTTAGTTTTTCATTAAGAAATGTCGCTGATATTGATTTGGTTGATTCAAGTTACAATGTTAATGTCCGACCATCAGTCGCAGGAGCTGCTTTTGTTTCTATTACGAGTGGCACCCAAGGGATTAATGCCGGCGCCATTACTGTTCAAAAAGCAAGCGATTCTCCTTCTGGCAATGTTATTAACAATGGCTCAGATGTGGTCTTGGCTAAATATACCTTAACTGCTTATGGCGAACCAGTTAAAATTGAAACCTTGAAGGCTGGATTTACTTATACTGATAATAGTGGGGGTGAAAATGCCGCTGCGACATTGCGCAATGGAAAATTAATGGCTAATAGCGCTCAAGTGGGCAGCACTGCTACTTTAGTGTCAGCTGGCACAACTTTCACCACTAATTTAACTGTGACCCCAGGCGCCCCGGTTACCTTAGAAATACGAGCTGATATCTATGATAATGATGGAACCGGCGCTATTGATAACACTGACACCATTAAGGCAAATTTAATTGCTGGCACAAGCAACGCGCAAGGAACCAATTCTTTAAATTTAATTAATGTTCCTTCAGCAAATAATGAAGCTAACACCCTAACAGTGGCTACTGGCGCAATCACTTTGGCAAAAACTTCTTCTTATGTTAACCAGAGCTTAACAGTGCCCCAGACCGCTTACAAACTCGGTTCCTTTATTCTAACCGGCAATACAACCGAAGATGTTAATATCAACACTCTTCAGGTTAACTTTACCGGCGCTGACGCATGGACTGTAACTGGTTTAAGCGATGTCTATCTAAAATATGGCGCTAATACCACTACTATTAAATCAACAGTGGGAGCAACTGGTAATACTTGGTCGGTTAATTATACCATAGCCAAAAATACTAATGTCACGATTGAGGTTTATGCCAATATTGCCAGCACTGTCTATAATGGAGGTGCTGCTGACACAATGATTACCTCGCTCTTGGTTGTTGGCACAACCGCTTCTTCCGGTCAAACAGTAAACACTAATAACGGCTTGGTTTTAGCTGGTCAAACAATGACTGCTACTGTTGGCGCTATCGCTTCAGCGTTAGACGCTTCAACCCCAACAGCCAAAATAGTGGCTGGTAATACCACCCAAGATGCGGCTGTCTTTAAATTCACAACAACCAATGATAGTTATACTTTGACCCAGATAGTTGTTAAGGTTGTTGACGCAACCGCTGCTTCAACCATTCAAAATGTAATTTTGAAGGACGGAGCGACAACCATAGGAACAGCGCCTATCAGTGGAACTTCAGCCACTTTTAGTGGTTTAACAGTTCCAGTAGCAGCTAATACCTCTAAGGCCTTAACCATTGCTTTGCAATTAGGAAGCATTGGCGTTGGCGCTGGCGCAAGCGGCGCTAATATTCAGGTAACCTTAGATTCTTTCAAGGCAAATAATTCCCAAGGAGTTGAGACTGTTGATCTTACTGATCGAGCGGCTAATGTAACCTATGCCTACAAGGCAATCCCAACCATCAGCAATGTTGGTCTACCTTCAACTGCCTTATTAACCGGCACAGTTACCTTATCTAAATTTACCATTGTTAACACTGGCAATACTATTGGTTGGAAGAAACTTATTTTTACTGTTAACAAAACCGGCGGCGCTGCTGGCGACCCGGCAATTTCCAACGCCAAGATTTATGATTATGACACCAACACTGAAATTTCTGGCGCTGTTACAATTACGACTTTAGGCGAGCTTAATACCGCTGGCGCAATTGCTTTTGTAGCTACTGCTGAACAACAAGTTAGCGGAACCAAGACATTTGTTTTGAAGGCTGATGTAGCTGGCTCATTAGTTACTGGCGACAATGTTAATACCAACATTACTCAACCATCAGGCTATGTTGCTCCAGATACTTATGCCAATGTGGCCCTTACTGCAGCTTCCCTTGCCTGGACTGACCAATCAGCCGCAAGCCATTCAGAAACAACTACTGACTGGAACAATGGTTATCTGGTCAAGAACTTACCAACTGATTCCCAGACCCTAACCAAATAATTTTGAATCTCTGTTTTAAGTTTCCCGATAGCTCAAATCGGAAAACCAAAAACCGGCTTAAGCCGGTTTTTGGTTTATTTGTTAAAAAAAGAATTTTAAACTTGAAAAAGAACTAAAAAGGTTTAAAATGAAAACGTGCTTGCAAATAAGCAAATTCAATTTGAAATTTTATGTTTTTTGGAGAAATTTTAATTTATCTTATTATTTTTTCAGGCCTTTATTTTTCCATTTTTATTTTTTGGGTTTTTCTTGAGAACCAGGGAAGAATTTATCAAAAAGAAAAAAACAAAAAATTCCCATTGGTTTCTTTAATTGTTCCCTGTTATAACGAAGAAAAGGGCGTTGAAAAAACCCTTTATTCTTTAATAAGTTTGGATTATCCCAAGGATAAACTCGAAATTATTTTTGTCGACGACGGCAGTTTGGACAGCACTCTTCAAAAAGCCAAGCTTATTCAAAAAAAAGATAAAAGAATTAAAGTTTTTCATCAGGAAAATAAAGGTAAATTTATGGCTCTTAATTTAGGATTAGAAAAAACAAAAGGAGAGTTTATTGCCACGGTTGACGGCGATTCTTATCTTCATTCTTCTGCCTTAAAAAGGGCAATGAAATTTTTTGAAAACCCGGAAATAAAAGCTGTTTCTGGCACAGCCAAGCTTATTAAACCAAGAAATCTTATTGAGGGGATTCAGCGCGTAGAATATCTAATAGCTAATTTTTGGCGAAAAATTTTTTCTTTTTTAAATAGCCTTTATCTTACTTCTGGCGCCTTTTCTGTTTATCGACGAGAAATTTTTGAAACATTAGGTCCTTTTCGGGACCCAAAGCTTTTTCAGACCGAAGATTTAGAGATGGCTTTTAGGCTGCAAAAAGAAAATTTAAAAATCGTTCAAGCCATGGACGCTTTTGTTTATACCCGTCCTCCTTTTGGTTTTATGTCCCTTTTAAAACAAAGAACCAGGTGGTATGCCGGTTTTCTTCAAAACTTTAAAGAGTATTCTTGCCTTTTAAGCATTAAAAAATACGGCAACTTGGCTTTTTTTCTTTGGTATATTATTTTTAGCGTTCTCTTTTCAATAATTTTAGTCGGTTATTTTATTCAAAGAGGGTTCGAATTTTTTTTACAACTTTTAAACCAGTTTATTTTAACTGACTTTGATTTTTCTTATTTTTTTAGCTTGCCTAAAAATTGGGAATTTTTAAATTTAAACATAACACCTCTTTTTGTTTTAACCATCCTTTGTCTTTTTGTTTTCTTTTTCAATTTTTTCCTAAGTCGAAAACTAAGTTTTGACAGTCAACCCTATAAAAAGGGAATTTTCTTTTTTATCTTTTTATATCCTTATTTTAACGCCCTTTGGTGGATTTCAGCTTTTTGGTCATTTCTTTCTAAAAATAAAAAAGAGTTTTTATGGTTGAAAAAAGAGAACTAAACTGGAAAAAACATTTTTTGGTATTTTTTATTACCATTTTGATTTTTTTAAGCGGGTTTTTTTTCAGTAATTTTTTTCTGGGGAAAAAAATTGTCCAAGCAACAAATCTTCAGCAGGATTTGATTTTAGATATTCTTTCTTTGGAAACCCAATTTTCTCTTTTAACTGAAATGCCTTGCAAGGGCTGGGATGAATCTATTTTAACCGAACAACTTCAAGTGATTGGGCAGAAACTTTCCGAAATAGGAGGCAGATTGGGCGAAAACAACCCTGATTTTATAAGATTCAAAAAATATTATTCAATTTTGGAAATAAAGTCCTGGCTCCTTTTAAAAAAATCCATCCAGAATTGCAAGTTAAATCTCGTTCCTATTTTTTATTTTTATGGTTCAGAAAAGGAATGCGGTCAATGTCAGGACCAATCTTTTCTCTTGGGTTATTTTCATGAGAAATATCCATCTTTAAGGATTTATTCCTTTGACTATAATTTAGGACTGGGTGTTCTTCAAACCCTAAAATCAATGTATTCATTAAAAAAAGACCTGCCAATTATTATTGTTAATGGCAAGGTTTATTATGGCTTTCAAAACAAAGAAGCCATTGAGAAAATCTTAAAAGAGTATCTTTTGGAAAACCAGATTGAGTCAGCCACCTCAACCCTGTTTCAGGAATAGCAAGAATAGGCAAAATAGAAAATTAATGAAAATTAAAATCAATCTGATAATTATTTTCAACGGGGAATTTAAGGATTTTGATAATTTTCGGCTGGTTTAAAGATTTAAATCCCGCCACTCGGATATTTGTTCCTCCAACATCAATAATAATATTCATAAATTTTTTTTTGGAGTTTATTATTCTAATTTGATATTTAAAATTCGAGGCAGGTCTTTAATTTTTATCCTTTCCTGCTTCATTGTGTCGCGGTCGCGGACAGTAACCGTGTCATTTTTCAAGGTCTCAAAATCAATGGTAATGCAATATGGGGTGCCGATTTCGTCTTGGCTATAATATCGTTTGCCGATATTTCCCCGTTCATCCCATACTAAGGGAGAAAAATTAAGGATTTTTAAATTTTCGTAAACACCACGGGCTTTTTGAATTAATTGGGGCTTATTGGCTAAAAGAGGAAAAACCGCTGCTTTGATTGGAGCTAATTGCGGCTTGAGTTTTAAAACAATCCTCTCTTTTTCTTCAGAATATGCCTCTGATAAAATTGCCAAAAATGTCCGGTCTACTCCAAAAGTTGGCTCAATAACATGGGGAATATATCTTTTATCATTTTGGTCATCAAAATATTCCAGTTTCTCTCCTGAAAATTCTTGATGTTTTTTTAAATCATAATCTGTTCGGTAAGCGATTGCCCATAATTCTTCCCGACCAAAAGGAAATTGATATTCTATATCAATGGTTCTTTGGGAATAAAAAGCTCTTTCTTTTTCTGGAATTTCATGGTTAAAAAGTTTTTTCTTGTCTAATCCTATTAATTCAGCAAATCCGTTTATATAATTTAACCACTCTTCAAAAATTTGATTCCAATTTGATTCCGGGGCAATAAAGTACTCAATTTCCATTTGTTCAAATTCATAAGTTCGAAAAATAAAATTGCCGGTGGTAACTTCGTTGCGGAAGGCCTTGCCAATTTGTCCAACGCCAAAGGGAATTTTTTTGTTAGTAGAACTTAAAATGTTCTTGAAATTAATAAAAATCGCCTGGGCTGTTTCGGGCCGCAGGTAAACAACCACGCCCTCTTTTTCCACTGGACCAATTATTGTTTTAAACATTCCTAAAAACATTTTTGATTCGGTAAATTCACCGTTGCAATCAGGACACTTTGAAGTATTAGTCAATTTATCCGGCCGAAATCTTTTATGGCAGGATTTACATTCAATCAGGGAATCCTTAAAGTTTTTTAGATGGCCGCTCGCTTCCCAGACCTTTGAATTTAAAAGTATACAGCCATCCAATCCTATCATATCTTCTTTTTGATGAATAAAATATTCCCACCAAAGTTTTTTGATGTTATTTTTTAATTCAACGCCCAAGGGACCATAATCATAGGTATTAGCCAAACCGCCATAAATTTCTGAACCATGATAAACAAACCCCCGTCTTTTACATAATGAAACAATTTTTTCTAACGTCATAAACGTTTGTGTTTTAAAAAGTTTATTTGATTGAAAAATTATCATTCAAATCAATCGAAAGTCTAAAACCTTTTAAACGAAATTTTTTCTTTTTTTGAATATTTTTAAAAAGATGCATCTCTGAAATTAAATCATAATCTTTAAATCATGATTTTCTATAAAAATTTATTGCTAAATCATTTTGAACAGATACCCCAACGGAAATATAATTAATTAAAGCGTCGGGGATTTTCCTTTTATAAAACAAGGATAAATCTGTTATCACAGAGGGCGAAAAGTCGAAGGTATTAGTATTTTAATATTAAAATTTCCATAAAGCAACCAATAAAGTTAAATCCCCAATGGATTAGAAATACTCGTGATTACTTTAAAAAGTTCCTT
>DYHM01000124.1 GCA_020724125.1 Patescibacteria group bacterium
GGTTATATATATCGGCACAATGAACGTTATTCTTTAATCTAAAAGGGCCACGAGAGGAAATTAGGGACAGCACCCATTTTTGTTTCTATTTTTGTTTCTGTCTTGAGAATAGAGACAGAGCTTTTTGAAGTATTATGAGTTACAGGTAGAATATGAGAAAGCAGTTACTTTTATGTAGGAGATGCGGCGACAAATTTTCAGAACGAAAAGGAACACCACTTTACCAGCGATTAAACGCAAGTAGGCCACGAGGGAAAAATATTCTCCGCTCCCTCTTTAAAACCCTATCTATACTATCTATGCCAATTTCACCGATAATTTCAGTTATGTGAAAAAATACTTGACAGAGATAATTTATTTAAAGTATACTAATTATTATAAAATAATAAAAAAATTTAAAAAAGGGGGTAACGTGATAATGAATATCAAAAAAATATTAACTTTATTGGTTGGAGTCTTATTTGTGTTGTGTTGGATAGGAGTAAGTAGGGTTAGAGCTGAAGTGGTGAAGGATACTAAAAAAAGCCCTTCTGTTACAGATAGGGTTCTTAAGGAGAAATTAGATGCAGCCTGGGCAGCAGAAGCAAAGGCAGTAGCAGAAGCTGAAGCAGCAAGTATTGCTGAAATAGAAGCATTAGCAGATGCAAAAATAGCAGATGAATCTTTTAAAACATTAAGAATATTTTTTGTAGCTGTCGATGCCGCCGCTAAACGTGTGGCAGCAAGGGCAGAAGTTGCTAAGGCGTCTGAAAAAATAGCATTAGCAGCGATAGAAGCAGCTAGTGCAGCAGAAAATGTAGCCAGGATTTTGTTAAAAAAAGAGAAAATATCAGAAGCGATGCTTAAAACAGAAATAGAAGCGATAAAAAAAGATATTGTATTAGCTGAGACAGAATCTAATCTTCATCAAAAGACAGCGCGAGAATTTTTCACAATTGCACAGCAAGCATTTGATCAGGATGATATTCTCCGATCTATTGAGTTTTCTACTAAAGCTAATGTAGAAATAGAAATTTCAAAGATAGCGGGAGAAAAACTATCAGCTAAAAAAGCTGTTTTGAGAGAAGCTGAACAAAAACTCGAGTTGACTGTTGCAGCAATTAAAGAAGAATCTGCAAAAGTAGAAGCTATGGCAGAAATTACGAGACAGATGGAAGCACGTGCCGTTGCCGAAGCAGAAGCATCAAAAGTTGAAGAATTGGAGGCAAAGACACTTAAAGAGATTGTAGAGCAACTTCAAAATAAAGCATCAGCCCATGCTGAAGCTGCTAAAGCATCAGCTGCCTGGTCAGGTGCAAAGTCTATGATAGCCAAACAAGCAGCCGCACAGGCGATGTCAGAAGCTAATGCAGTTAAATTGATCGAACAAGAAACCGAAAAAATCGCTAAAGAGAAACAACTTGAACGTGAAAAAGCAAAAATGTTGTTACTTGAAATGGAAAAGGCAATGAAAAATTATAGATAAAAGGGTAACCCATTCACGGAGTTTATAAGTTCAAGATTCAGGTAAGCGTTCAGGTATCAGACGTCAGGTATCAGTTTTGGATCACAAAAGCAGATT
>DYHM01000020.1 GCA_020724125.1 Patescibacteria group bacterium
AAAGTTCAAAGTTAAACTAAAAATTAAAAACGAAAAACACTAATTAAAGTTCAAAGTTAAAAGTTCAAAGTTAATAAGTCTAAAAATAGAAAAAACGTGAAAGGATTTTAAAAAATAAAAAATCTAAAAACCCCAAAATTAAAGCTGTCACCAAAGAAATTCCCAATACAATTAAGGTATAATCGAAAGCTTGCTTTCGTAAGGGCCAATCAATTTTTTTAACCTGAACTCCAACTTCTTTTAAGAAAACAAAAATTCTTTCAAAATTTTTTTTCATCTTTTTTAAAAAAGCCCCCTGGGGCCTTAATTTCTTTATTAAATTCTATCAAATCTCATCTCAATGTCAAGCGACAAAAAAAACATCAAGGCAATCCAAAAATGTCATAACAATGTCATAACAACGAACAAAATAAAAATTTCACTTTCCGATCTCTAAAATTAGGCGCTTTGGAAAAAAATTAGGCGCTTTGGAAAAATTTAACTAAAAACAGACCACACCTTTATTAAAATAAGCATAATTGTAGAATTACTGCGATCGCCTTAATTCTACGATATTATAAATTAGGATATCTGAATAGAATATTAAAAAATAGAATCTCAAAAAAACTAACTATTTTAATAAATCTTAACCGTCCACAAAGTCGAAATTTTGAAAACAATAAAATTAGTTTTATAGGGTTATTTAAATTCTAACCGGGATTAATTTGGTTCTAAATTTAGAAACAAATTTTCCAAGGATAATCTGAGATTAACATTAGTTTGGGAAATTAAATTTTTTAATGTTTGAATATTTTCTAAATTTTTTTTGAGTTTTTTGTAAGAATAATTTTCTATTGTCCTTGCGTTAAATAAATCTAAAATTTCATTTTTTAATCCCGTTTTTTTTAATAAAATCAATCTTAAATAATTTTCCAAGCCATCTAAAAACTCATTCATTTCTTTTAGGGAAATTTCCTTCCCAAAAAATTTTGGAATGAAAATGAATTTTTCAAAAAGTTCAGCTCTTAAAATTTTTTCCGCTTCTTGAAAAACCTTAAGGGTTTGAGAAATTTTTTCAGGGTTTTCTAAAAAATCCATAATTTGTTTTGGTCTTCCTTGTGAAAGAAAAAAAATCCTTCTTAATTCTGTTTCTGAAATTTCCCTTTTTACTTCTCCTGAAATTTCTGAAAAAGAAACAGGAAAAAATTTTAAAATCTGACAGCGAGAACGAATGGTTGAAAATAATCTTTCTAATCGGGAAGCAATAAGAAACAATAAAACTTGACCCCTTGGTTCTTCTAATGTCTTTAAAAGACAATTTTGGGCTTCGGAATTCAAGCTTTCTGCTTGGTCAATAATAGCTGTCTTAAAATATCCCGTTCGAGGTCTCAACATTAAAAACTCTTGCAAGTTCTTAATCTGATTAATCTGAATTTCTTTTTCTTCCGGCGCTAAAAAAAATAAATTGGGGTCTCGGCTTTTTTCAATCGCTTTACAGGATAGACAGGATTGACAGGGAATAAATTCTTTCTCTTCGACTTTATTGCTTCGGAGCTGATTATTTTGACAATTTAAGAGTTTAATAAATTCTAAAGCTGCTTTTTTCTTGCCTAATTTTTCTTGACCCCAAAAAATCATCGCGTGAGGAATCCTTTGGTTTTTAATTAACCGAACAAGAAAGCGCCATTGAGTTTTATGACCAATTAGAAACATATTATTTTATCTTAACAGGTTTTAACAAAAGATGAACGGTCAATGTTGATATATTAAGTTGATATTGTTAGTAATCAAAGTAAAATAGAGATAACGCAAATGAAACCCTCAACCGTCCAAAGCGCCGGGGGTTTTAAAAATAAAAAATTTTGAATTTTACATTGTTATTTTGATTTTTGATTTTTAAATTTTGAATTTTCCTTATTATGGAATATGGAAAATCAAGGGATTGCTAATATCTTTTATGAACTGGCTGATTATTTAGAAATGGAGGAAATAAAATTTAAACCTTATGCTTATCAAAAAGCAGCTCTTAATGTTGAAGCGTTGGAACAAGATGTCAAGGAAATTTATGAAAAAGGCGGATTAAAAGCATTAGAAAAAATTCCCGGGGTTGGCAAAAATATTGCTGAAAAAATTGAAGAATATCTGAAAACCGGAAAGATAAAATATTACGAAGAATTTAAGAAAAAAATTCCCGTTGATATTAGAGAACTTTCCGCTATTGAAGGAATTGGTCCTAAAAAAATAAAAATTCTCTATCAAAAATTGGGAATTAAGAATTTAAAGGATTTAGAAAAAGCGGCTAAAGAACATAAAATCACTCATCTTTTTGGTTTTGGCGAAAAAACAGAAAAAAATATATTAGACAGCGTCGCTTTTTTAAAAAAAAGCGCTACCAGATTTTTATTGGCAGATATTTTGCCAAAAGCAAAAAATGTTTGCGAAAAATTAAAAAATTTAAAAGAGGTTGATGAGGTTTCATTTGCCGGTTCTGTAAGACGAATGAAAGAAACTATCGGCGATATTGATTTTTTGGTTATTTCCAAAAATCCTCAAAAAGTGATGGATTTTTTTTGTTCCTTGCCGGGAATAATCAAAATTTTGGCAAAGGGCTTAACAAAAGCGTCAATTAAAATGAAAGAGGGTTATGATATGGATATCAGGATTTTGCCGGAAAAATCATATGGAGCGGCTTTGCAATATTTTACCGGCTCAAAAGAGCATAATATTATTTTAAGAAAAATCGCTATAAATAAAGGACTGAAACTTTCAGAATATGGGTTATTTAAGGGTCAAAAAATGATTGCTGGCGAAAACGAACAAGGAATTTACGAGGCATTGGGAATGAATTGGATTCCGCCAGAAATAAGAGAAAATCAAGGAGAGATTGAAGCGGCTTTGGCTCATAAATTGCCGAAACTTATTGAATTAAAAGACATTAAAGGCGATTTGCATGTTCATTCGCATTGGAATATCGGCAAAAATCCAATAAAAAAAATTGAGGAATTAGCTGAAAAATCAATGAAAATGGGTTATCAATATTTAGGGATTTCCGACCATACTAAATTTTTAAAGATTGAACACGGATTAAACGAAAAAGAATTAGAAAATCAAAAAAAAGAAATTGATAAAATCAATTCAAAATTCAAAACTCAAAATTCAAAATTAAAAATTTTGCAAGGTTGCGAGGTAAATATTTTGGCTGATGGCTCTATTGATATAAAAGATGAGACATTGGCAAAAATGGATTATGTTATTGCCGGCGTTCATTCTCAACTCAAAATGAAAAAGCAAAAAATGACGAACAGAATAATTAAAGCAATGCGCAATCCAAATATTGATGTTATTTCTCATCTTTTCGGCAGAATTATTTTTCAGCGCGATGAATGTAAAATTGATTTTGATAAAATTTTACGAGTAGCGAAAGAAACCAATACAATTTTAGAAATTAACGCTTGCCCTGTCAGATTGGACTTGAAAGATATTAATATTAAAAAAGCAAAGGAAATGGGAGTAAAAATGATAATTGGCGCTGACGCGCATCAACTTGATCAATTAGGGTTTATGGAATTCGGCGTCAGTCAGGCCCGCCGCGGCTGGGCGGAAAAAAAAGATATTGTTAATTGCAATCCATTAGAAAATTTGTTAAAATTCTTAAAATAAAAACTATGGAAAACCAAAATCAATTTGTTTCGTCCCAAACTTCATCTTTGCCTGGTTTTGGCAAATTATTAAAAAATACCTGCCAGATTTTTAAACAAAGATTTTGGACTTTTGTGGGTATTTTGGCTCTGCCCTTTTTTGTCTCATTGGGACTGATATACATTTTGCCGTCGGTTTATTTTCTTCCCGCAACGGCTTTATTTATTAAAATTCTTTTGGTAATTATTTCTGTTATTTTTCTTATTATTATTAGCGCTTGGTCTTATGTTGCTTTGCTTTTTGCTATTAAACAAAGAGAGACAGGGATTGGAATTAGAGAATGTTTCAAAAAAGGTTGGCGAAAAATAATTTCTTTTATTTGGATTTCTTTTTTGGAGGTGATCATTGTTTTTGGAGGATTTTTGCTTTTAATTATTCCAGGAATTATTTTTTCTATTTGGTTTAGTTTGGCAAAATATATTTTAGTTTCAGAAGACCAAAGGGGAATGAAGGCTCTTTTAAAAAGTAAACAATTGATTAAAGGAAATTGGTGGCCAGTTGCCTGGAGATTTTTATTAATGGGTTTAATTATGACAATAATTTCTTCAATTCTTCTTTATGGCGGCAATTATATTTTAACTTTTTGGGAAATTTCAACGGGAAAGAAACTTGGTTTAGGCGATATTTCCAGCTTTGTTTTAAGTCCTTTTATGGTTATTTTTGGCTATTTAATTTATGAAGGTTTGAAAATACAAAAACAGGGTTTTTTGGCGGAGGGCGACCCTCCGCCAAATTTATCAATTTAAAACCCCGGCGCCTTGGCGGCCGCGATTGGGAGGTTTATTTTGTTAGTCAAATTTATATGAATCAGGCGCTGTGCTTGATTTGAAGGACATCTCCGTCTTGGACAATATATTCTTTGCCTTCAGTCCGAATTAAACCTTTTTCGCGAGCGCGCGCAAATCCCTGGGCGTCAATTAAGTCCTCCCAATTTATTACTTCCGCTTTGATAAAGTTTTTTTCAAAATCGCTATGAATGATTCCGCCGGCTTGCGGCGCTTTTGTCCTTTTTTTAATTGTCCAGGCGCGGACTTCATTTGAAAGGATTGTTAAAAAAGTTATCAATCCCAGCGCTTCGTATGATTTTTTTATTAAAATGTCCAATTTACCATCCAAGGGCAAGTCCAAATCTTCCCTTTCTTCTCTTGAAAATCCAACGTTTTCAAATTCATCAGCCAGATCTATAATTAAAAATAGATAATTATTGTTTTTAAATTTTTCAATAACACTGGTCGGCGCTTCCTCAATTTTGCCGTTAAGCAGATAAATTCTTGGCTTTATAGTTAAAAGTTGGCAGTTATTGATTATTTTTTTCTCGTCTTCGGAAAAGTTTTGTTCAGCCAGAATTTTTCCCTGCTCTAATAAACCCTTTACTTTTTTTATTGTTTCAAATTCTTTGATTGATTCCTTTCGTCCTGTTTTGATTTCGCTTTCCAACGCATTAAATCTTTTTTCAATTGTTTCTAAATCCTTTAAAGTTAATTCTGTGTCTAAAATATCTTTCTCATAAAAAGGATCAATTTTAGATTGGGTATTGATGATTTTGTCATTTAAAAAAATTCGCAAAACGTAAAGGATTGCGTCGGTTTCGCGGATATTCGCCAGAAATTTATTGCCCAAACCCTCGCCTTTGTTAGCGCCAGCAACTAATCCAGCAATATCAACAAATTCAATCGTGGTATAAATTTTTTTGGCTGATTTGGTTAATTCTGCTAATTTATCAACCCGTTCATCCGGCACGGCAACAACTCCAATGTTGGGGTCAATAGTGCAAAAAGGATAATTATCTCTATTGACTTGTTTTTTCGTTATTGTTTCAAATAAGGTTGATTTGCCAACATTGGGCAAACCAACAATTCCAATAGAGAGAGACATAAAATAAGTTCAAAGTTCAAAGTTAAAAGTTAAAAATGGAAGAAATGGGCGAAATGGGAGAAAAGGGCAAAAAGGGTGAAATGGGTGAAATAGGGAAAAAATGAGTGAAAAGGGAAGAAGGGTGAAAGTAGTTATTTTTTTACTGGGAACACAGCGATGGCAGAAGCGCAAGGATTATCAATCGTCCATAAAAATCCCCGGAAAGTCCTACATTTATTAATTCGATGTCCTTCTAAATTTGGGACGCTATTGAAAAAAACCTCGGAGTTTCCGCCTGGAAAATTGGCATCGGTAGTGGGAAGTTGGTAAAGAACAACCATGCAAGTTCCTTTATTAGAGCCTTCGATTTTAAGGGAATGGATATTCCGATAAAAGATATTTTTAACGGTAATCTCTTTTGTATCTACCTTTTCTTCTTTGGAATTATATTTTCTAAGAGTAATTAGATTACTGCTAGTCAAATCAACTGGGCTAAAAAATGGCATCCACCCTGCCACTGCTGCGACTATCCAAACATCAGGATATTTTCTAAGTTCTATGTTTAAATTGCGATCTAAATCAGAAATAGCAGCCAGGGGATCTCCTATTTTAACATAAACTAAACATTCGCCGCCGCCAGCAGCACCATAAGCAGCTGCCGTCATCGGTTCTGTGCAAAGCCACACCCTCTTGCAAACAGAAGGATCATCTATTTCTCTAACTTGAATTGAGGAGATTTTTTTTTCTAAAGAAACTTTACCATATTGATTAGAAGATGAAGTAAGGGGAGGATTTTGTCGGGGAGATGGTTCACTGGTATCAAAAAGATCAGGAGTAAGATAATTACCACAACTAAGATCACCCATACAAGGATTTTCTCCTGCCCCTACTATAGAGGAACTTAATCCACGCTCATTTCCTTTAACTTTTTCAAAAACTATTCTTAAATTGCCACTATAATTTTCGTCTTCATAAAGAACGGCAATAAAATCATGTTTTTTCTGCTCATTTTTGAGTTCAATTTTAACAGTTTTGTTATTAAACCAATAGTCTTTGAAAGAAAAATCTCCACTCGTTGTTTTTTTAAGGGGACCCATTTCTTCGCCGATTGTGTCGCCATAAAGATAAACGCCAGGACCATAGGGTTTTTGAACAAGAGAGAGGGGAGGGTGAGGAACTATAGAAGGAAGAGGAAGAGAAGCGCCACTATCACAATCAGGAGGAAGCATATAATTATACTTTACTCCTGTTGTAAAATCCGAAACTTCTATTTCGTTTATTTTTATTGTCATCTCATTTATTGTTTTTGTTTTAGAATCCGCTACTACTTTTCCGTCTGCGTTCAATTTTCCTTCTGGAATATATTCTATCATTTTTTCACCCTGACCCGGACTATAGATAAAACCAGGTTCCGGTTTAAAATCTGCATTTGAATGAAGGAGAATTTTAATATCTTTTTGAGTTTTTGGCAAAAAAGCGAGATGAGTAAGTTTAAAATTTTTAAAATTCAATTCAGTGGGTTCACATTTTGTACTTGTGCCCTCAGGGGTATTTGGAACTTGTGTTTTTTGCCAACCCTGAACTGTTAAATCGCCGAATACTCTTTTTTTAGCGCCCCAGAGAGGATATTTTCGAAGGTTTTTTGAATTAGAAAAATAAACTGCATTTCCTTGCATGACGATTTCCTCTATAGTGGCTGTGTTATTTTGTAAAGCGATATGTCCATCCTCTGTCAATAAAACTATCCCTTCGTCAATGGGTGTTTTTTCTAATCTAAGAACCATAAATTGAGGGTTAATCAAGAGCAGAATGACATACGAGCCGATCAAAATCGCTAAACCCAAAAGAGCGTTAAAAATCTTGGTTTTGGCTTCCCTCACTTTTTCGGGGTCGCCGAACGAGGAGGTTAGATAGATAAAACCAGCGTGAATCAAAACCAAGAAAGCGATTAAGGCGCCGATAATAATTACCCAGCGGGCGAGATAGTTAACCACTTCGCCGATAGTGGATTCTTCAGTGACAGTGATAGTTGTGCCTGGCACTGCGTGGTAAGGATAGTCAAGCTGGGCAAAGATGAAAAAAGGGGAAATGGAAAAAAGAAGAATAATTAAAAATAAAAATTTGGACATAATAATTTAGAAATTTTCAAAAAATGGGTGAAATGGGAGAAATGGGAGAAAAGGGTGAAAAGGGCGAAAGGGGAGAAATGGGAAAAATGGGTGAAAAGGGCGAAATGGGCGAAAAGGGAGAAAAGGGTGAAATGAGTGAAAAGGGTGAAATGGGAAAAATGGGAGAAAAGGGAGAAAAGGATGAAAAGGGTGGCTTTTAACTTTGAACTTTAAACTTTTAACTTTGAACTTTGAACTTATTTTATATTCCCCAGCATTTGAAAGGATGTCTGTCGCCAGTTGTTGTATAACCTTGCTGTTGACGAGTTATTAATCCTGTATCGCAATTTCCTAAATTCGGAAGACTAATATGAATATGGTCTCTTTTTTTTATGGCGCAGACTGCGGTCTTTACTGCTTTTTGACATTCCTCAAGCCAAGTTTGCATTCCTTCGTTCCATAAACCTTCATTGCCAATATCTACGGCTAAAGCTCCTTGTTGACCACTTTTGCCGCCATAATGACAGGAACAGGCAGTATGACTGCAATTACCACAAATTTTTTGGCCTCTGGTATAATTACAAACCGAGTGTTTTTCATCATAAGTAAGAATTGAACCAAGACGCCCGCTTTTATTTTTAAGACAAGTTATTAAACTATCTAATTGAGGCGCGTTTTGCCGAGGGAAAGGAACATTATAATGACTGGCTAATCCAATATAATTAGCGCAATCTAATGGCGATGGAGGTTTAATTTTAGCGCAACTTCGACTAATAGTTCCCGGCGGTATTCCATCATCGATATCATTGATTGGCTCCACATCTATTACTTTATCAAAACCAACATAAAACTCCATTGGCGCTTCGTGGCAGCAGATAAAATTGGCTTGACTGCCGCCGCAAATCCAATCAAGACATTCGTTCTCTAGTTTTTTGGTTAAAACTGGGCCGCCGCAAAGACAACTATAGCATTCTTTAGTTATCTCGCATTTTTCCCATTCTCCGGATTTTTCTTTACAACAATCATTTCCGCACTTATTAAAAATCCGATAATTAATTTTTGCTAAAATAGAAGCGGTTTCTTTGTTATTTTTTGGATTTCTGAGACATTTTATACATTCGTTATTTAAACCATCTTTGCATTGATAATGACAGAGTTCCGACCAGGGTCGGGGCCAATACAATCTTTGTTTCAATGCCTCGCGGCACTGCATTGGAAATCGCTCGCCAACAATTTCGCCGGCGGCAATTTGTTCTCTTTCCCAAACACCCAAGGCGCAACTCTTTTTGCCGATTATTTCTTTTTTATCTCCTCTTAAAGAATAAACATCTATCTTTCTATCGCTTGGTCTAAGCCAAAGCCGGCTAATTGTTAAATTTCTTTTAATAGCCTCGGCTTGGGTGATGGTGTCCCCTACTTCTTCTGGGATTTTGTTTAAATCCTCAGTTACTATTATTTTTTCTTCCAAAATAATTTTTTTAAGTTTTCTAAAAGAGGACTCAATACCATTGTTTAATTGTCTTAAGGTATCAGCGGCCACGCTTAAATCCGGACAGGGTTCGCCAACGCATTTCTTTGGCTGACATAAAGGCAAGGTCCAACCTTGCATAGCCGGGGGAAGTTTAATCTCTTTGCCAAAAGGAAGTTTTATAGCGAATCCAAAATCCGGGGATTGCAGACTTACATTAGGCGCGCATTTGCTATAATCGCAAATTCTTTCGCCACCCTGACTTAAATCAGTAATCACCCCTTTCATATGCTCGCCGGCGCTGTGAACAAAACCGCTTACAGCCCGGAGTTCTGTATAGAGTTCATTTATTAAATCAGCAAGGTCTTTCAGGGTTGTGCCGATAGGGATGGGTTCGTCGCAAACGATCCAACCCTGAGCCGAAACAAAATTAGAAAAACCAGATAAAAGAAGATAGGATAGAAAAAAAATTAAAATTTTAGAAAAGAAAGACATAGTTTAGTGGTTTGAATTATACTCTTAAATTTTAAATTGGCAATTCTTGGAAATTAACAGTAGACAGATAATAGATAACAGTAAACAATAAACAGTAAACAGATAACTTGAAAAGGGTGAAAGGGGTGAAAAGGGTGAAAGGGGTGAAATGGGCGAAAAGGGTGAAATGGGTGAAAAAGGAAAAGGGAGAAATGGGTGAAAAGGGTGAAAGGGGTGAAATGGGCGAAAAGGGTGAAATGGGTGAAAAAGGAAAAGGGAGAAATGGGTGAAAAGGGTGAAAGGGGTGAAATGGGCGAAAAGGGTGAAATGGGTGAAAAA
>DYHM01000021.1 GCA_020724125.1 Patescibacteria group bacterium
AAAATATTGATTTAAAACTAATTAAAATTACCAACTAACGTATCGTTAGCTTACACATATTTATTTTAATAGAATCAAAATTCTTCTTTTTTGATAGATTTTCAGTGTTTTTATATCAGGAGAAACAATTTGATTTTATTTTTGGCATTGGGGGCAGAAATGGGCCGAGCGACCGCTAATTTTTATTCTTTCAATAATTGTTCCGCACCGACTACATTCTTCTCCTTCTTTACGATAGACTTTTCTTGCTTTATCAAAACCGCCTCTTTCGCCAGTCAGGGTTCGGTAATCAGAGATACTTTCACCGCCCAATTCAATTGCTCTTGATAAAATTTCCTTTATTGCCTGAAAAATTTTTTTTAATTCTCCCTGATTTAATTTTGAAATATCTTTAAAGGGATGGATTTTCGCCTGCCATAAAATTTCATCAGAATAGATATTGCCAATCCCGGCAATTACCGTTTGATCCGTTAAAACTTGTTTTGTTTTGCCCTTTTCTTTTCTTTTTAAAATTTCATAAAATTTTTCAAAAGTAAAATTTTTATCCAATGGCTCCGGGCCCAATGAATTAAATTCTTTTGAGTTTTCTAGTTCTTTTTTATCCCATAATTCAATTTTGGCGAATTTTCTTAAATCGGAAAGAGCTAACATTAAGCCCCCGCTTAACCAAAACATTAAATGGATGTAGGTGTTTATTTTTTCCCGAAGCGGTCCGGTTCTTAATGGTTTCCAGTTTCCCCAGTCGCCTTGTTTCACAGGGCGAAACGGACGGGCATTTTCCCGCTTCCAATTTCCAATCAAAAGATGCCCGGTTAACTTTTGATGGATTAGCAAGGTTTTTTGGCCGGATAAATCAAAAAGAATGTTTTTTCCCCGACGCCAAATTTTTTGAATTTGTTGTCCCTTAATTTCTTTTTTAAATTTTTGATAGTCCCTTGGTTTTTTTATTAAATTCCTTGAATCTGTCCAAACGTCAATAAGGGTTCTTTTAAGAACCTTCTTTTTTAATTGAGAGATTGTAGTTTCAGTTTCGGGAAGTTCTGGCATATCGTTCTAAATCACAATCCTATTCGCGTTGCGACAAAATTTATGAAATAATTATTTCACTTCAAAACATTTCTTACTTTTTCGATGATTTCATTGGGGGTAAAATGGGCTTTAACCAAATAATCAATTGCTCCTAATTTCAAACTTCTTTCTATGTCTTCTCTTTGTCCTAAATTAGAGAGGATAATTATCGGCAAAGAAACAAGGGTCGGTTCTTCTTTTATTTTGGTCAAAACCTCAAATCCATCAATGGTTGGCAGAATTAAATCTAATAAAACCAAATTTGGTTTTTCTTCTTTTATTTTTCTGAGACCCTCTTCGCCGTCTATCGCTTCTGAAACTTCAAATCCCTCCTGAACCAGTTTTCTAACAATAAGTTCTCTTAGAAATTTATCGTCTTCAATAATTAATATTTTTTTCATATTTGTCTTTTTATTTTTTCTAAAACTTCTTGGGGGTCAAACTCGGTCTTGATTAACCAATCCTTAGCTCCTAATTCTTTAGCTCGGTCTAATTCAACTGGTTGTCCCGAGTTGGAAATAATTATTACAGGGATACTCTTCATTTCGTCGTCTTTTTGCATTTCTTCCATTACCTCAAATCCTCCTTTTTGAGGCATAACAATATCAAGCAATATTAAATCGGGCTTTATCTCTTTTATTTTTTCTAAACCTTTAACTCCGTTTTCAACCACAAAAGCTTCATAACCCTCCATTTTGAGTTTTTTTTCCAATAAATTTCTAATCAATTCTTCGTCTTCAATAAGTAAAATTTTTTTAGCCATAAATTTTTATTATTTTTTTGACCTTTATTACATCCTTAAGGGATGATTATGTCTTATTTTATCTTTAAAAGATAAAAAGACAAGAACTGATATTAAATTAACAGACCGGGTTTAAATTATTTTTTTAACCGGCAATGAAAAATAAAAACTACTTCCTTGATTTTCTTTTGACTCAAACCAAATTTTGCCGTCATGACTTTCTATTATATTTTTAGCGATAAAAAGCCCTAAGCCAGTTCCTTCAACATTTTCCTTGATGGTGTTAGTAGCTCTAAAAAAACGAGTGAAAACTCTTTTTTGTTGTTCTTCGGGAATGCCAATTCCTGAATCTTGGATAGAGGTTAAAACCATTCCCTCGTCTTTTAAGTGTTTGACAACAACCTTAATATTGCCGCCAATAGGTGTATAATGAAAAGCATTATCTATTAAATTTTGGAAAGCCAAGAAAAGTTTTTCCCTA
Source organism: Patescibacteria group bacterium (assembly GCA_020724125.1). Lineage (GTDB taxonomy): Bacteria > Patescibacteriota > Minisyncoccia > Minisyncoccales > CG1-02-41-26 > DYHM01. The sequence continues at coordinate 2,292 of DYHM01000021.1, forward strand.
TCAGCCTGAACTATAATTTTTTCCTCTTCTGGTTTTATAAATTCAAATTTTAAATTTTTGTTTTGAATAATACTTTGTTCTTTAAAAACATCCATTACTTCTTTTATTATTTTAATTATATCTTCTTCTTGAAGTCGATAAACAATTCTCCCTTCTTCAATTTTAGTTACATTCAGAAGATCGTTAATTAACCTTATCATTTTTTCATTGCCTTTATAGGTTTTTTCTAAAAAAATTCTCTGTTCTTGGGTAAGGCTGCCGAGGTCGCCATCTAAAATCATTTTTAATACCCATTTAATACTAGAAAGGGGAGTTCGCAGTTGATGGGCGGCAATAGAAACAAACTCGCTTTTTAATCGTTCAACAATTTTTTCTCGGGTAATATTTCTTAAAATTACCAAGGTTCCAAGTTTTTCCTGTTTACTTACAACCGGTATCACTGAAACTTCTAAAATTAGATCTTTTTTTAATTCTAATTCTTTTCGGTGGGTTGTTTTTACTTCATCTTCGCCTAAAAATTTTATCAAAGGAGTAAAAGAGGGGTATTTGTTTAATAAGTCCGGCGTTTTTTTCCCTAATATTAATTTTTTCTTTTTAATGCCGAAAATTTCTTGAATTTTAAAATTAACCGAGGTAAGTTTATTTTCTTTATTAAAAAATAAAAGCCCTTCTGGAAAATTTTCAATAACAGCAAGGGTCTTATTTTTTTCTCTTTCCGCTAAGAGCCGAGATTGTTCTACGTCGTCTAAAATATTTAATAAAGCCAAACTCGATTCTTTCAACGCCTTTGTTTTTTGTTTTACTTCTTTTTCTAATTCTTTCTGAAATTCTTCTTTTCCTTTAATTTCAGAAAAGATTAAAAAATAACCATTAAAATTTCCCTTTTTATCTCTTTGACCGGAGGCAATAACCCTAATTAATATTTTTCTTTTATCCTTGGCAAGCAATGTCATTTCTTTTTCAATTTTCTCTTGAGACTCGGAAATTTCTTTTTTAAAAATTTCAATTTCTTCTTTTTCGAAAAATAAAACGTCTATATTTTTTCCAACCATTTCTGTTGTTAAATAACCAGTAAGGTTTTGGAGGGGATTGTTGGCATTAACAATAACGCCAAGGGGATTAACAAAACAAAAAGATAATGGCAAAGAATCTAAAAGTTCATTAATATATTCTTCGGACATATTTTTGTTTATTTTTTAAACCTCTCTTTTTTTTAATTCTGTTTTTAACCTCTCAATTTCTCTTTTTAATTCAACCATTTTTAATTCTCGAGCCACGGTTAAACGATGAAATTTTTCTAATTCTTTAAGTCGTTCTTCTATTTCTTTTGTTCTTTCTTTAACCCTATCCTCCAAGCTTTCAACTAATTCTTTTAATTGATGGGTCTTGGCGTCAACTCTTATTTTTAAAACAAGTCGCGATTCTTCTAAAACTGACCGGGCCTTATTTAAGTCTTTAGTCATTAGATTAAAAACATTGGCTAATTCTTCAAGTTCGTCCTTGGTCTTTATTATAATCTGATGGCTAAAATCGCCTTTCCCGATAATCTTTGCCCCTTTTTTTAATTCTTCCAATGGTTCGACTATTTTTTTGGCAAAATAAAATGAGGCCAGGAAAGAAAAGGGAATTATTAAAAGAAGCACTAAAACGCCATTTAAAAGGATTCTTTTTTTCGCTAAATCAATCGGTTTTAGAGACATTCCTAAAAAAAGCTGCCAGGGTTTTTTTTCAACCCCCAATTTTAAGGGAAAAACAAGGAGCTTTATTTTTTGACCCGAATAATTACTATTAAGTATTTTATAAGTTGTCTCGGTTAAAAATTTATCAGGAACCATTTTATCTTGAATTTCTGGTTGATTGCTAAAAAAGATTTTCCTGTCTGGTTTTACAACCCATAAAAAAACAATTCCTTCGGAATCGCTAACTTTTTTTAACATTTCCAAGGGCCAGGAGAAATTCAGGTAGCCAATTCTGATTGCCTCGCTTATCGTTTCAGCTAAGATTATGTTTCCCTCAACAAGATTTTTTTCTATAAAAGTTAAGTGGATAATAAAGATGCCGGTTAAAATAGTGATACTATTAATTAAAACCGTCAAAATTAATAATCCAAAAATTTTCCCAAAAAATCCTTTGGTAATTCTGATCATATAAATTAAATTAAGGGTTAGTTTTATTTAAAAACAATCAAGGAAGTAACCAAATTGGCATGACGGTTGCCGATTCTCGGAAAGTATATTTGCTCGCCCAAAGTAAAACCGCCAACATAAGGAATCTCGCCAAGTTCATCTTTAAGCAAGGCGGCAATTTTATTTCTTTCGGATTCAGGGATACCTAATAAATTTCCTGTGCAAAAAGTAAAAAAGGCAAACAACCCTTCATTAAAAGAAATATTGCCGCTTACTAAAGCTTTTCGTCCGGTTTTTTGGACTCGGTTAATCAACCATTCCCAATTTCCTTCCAAAAGCGCAAGTTCGTCTCCTGTTTTTATATTTGTAAACATTGTTATAGATTTTTCCGGTAGATTAATTATTCCTGGATGGCTGGGAAAATATTCTTTTTCTTCTTTTTCTTTTTCTGGTAAAAATTTACCCAAGGGATAAAAAGTGGCTTCAGCTAAAATCATTCCGCCTTCATTCAATGCCTTATTAAATCGACCATCGGTCCATTCATTATAAACTTCAGCCGCTGGTCTATTGTTAATTTCGTAAAGAATTCTTCCTTCGGCTCTGGTTACCAAGCCCTTTTTGGCGCTTTTTAGATAACCAAATTCATGCCCATACCCCATTTTTAAATCAGAAAAGACAGCTGATAAAACTACTCCATTAGAATAAACCCTGTTATTGGCAATATTGCTCCATCTGGCTTTGAGGGTTTCGTCGCCAGCGCTGCCGCCAACAACTGGCGCTTCGGGTCCGATTATTTCCTCGATTCCCGATAAAATTTCTTCTTCTTGACCAGGAGCGGCGGTAATATAAATAATTTGGGGTTTTTCTTTCTGACCAATATTAATTAAGGCCTCCTGAATCGCTTTTTTTCCGGCTTCTTTTGGTTCTAATTCTTCTAAACTTGCCCCGCCAACTCCGATTTTTATTTTCTCCGAGGCAATGCCTAAAATAGCCAAAGAACCGATTTTGCCGATATGGTATCCGTCAGGGCTAATTACTCCCACCGCGGATGAACTGCCGTGGATTTGAACATTCTCTCCTAAAATTTCTCGCAAGGTCTCTTTTATTTTTTGAGAATCATAAGCAATGGTATGCCAAACAAGAACATAGTGGGGGTTTTTATTTTTTAATTTTTTTTTCATCATTGCCACTGCTTCTTCAACCGCTTCTTGGCTAGTATCTTTTAAACTCCAGCCATGAGCTGCTTCTCCTGTTCTTATTGAAACTGGTTTTATCGGTTGAGGTTCAATTGAATCTTCTTTTTCTTTCTCAAAATAAAAAAACAACAGAATAATTCCAATTAATGCAATAATAATTAGTGGTAAAATAATTTTTTTCATATCTTTTTTTGCAAAAAATTCGACTTTATCCAATTTTTTCCAGGGCATTAAAATCCATTGAAAAAATCGGATTTTCTAAAAGAACTGAATTTATTAAAAATTATTTTATCACAAAATTTCGATTTTTCAAATCTTTTGACCAAAGTTGTAAAATCAAAACTTTTAAAAACTTCAATTATTTTTTCTTTATCTATGTTTTTAAATTGACAATCGAATAATTTAAAATTTAAAGGAGCATCGCAACGAATCTGGGCTAAAAATTTAGAAATAAAAGCTTGTTCTTTATAATCTTTTAATTTTTTTCGAACTCCCTCTTTTAAGCGCTGGAATTTTTCAGTTTTCTTTTCCATTTCCTGATAAAGATTTTCCAAGTCCCCAAATTCTTTAATTAAATGAATAGCTGTTTTTTCGCCAATGCCGGTAACGCCAGGGATATTATCGGAAGGATCGCCCCTCAGTGCCTTAAAGTCCACCAACTGAGAAGGATTAAGTCCTTGGTATCTTTGTTTTACTCCTTCCTTTTCATAAAAAAATATCTCTTTTACTCCTTTTTTTAAAAAATAAACCTTGCTTTGTTCATCAACTAATTGCAACAAATCTAAATCGCCGCTTGAAATAATTATTTCTATTTTAGGCCAAATTTGTTTTTCCTTAATTGATTGGACTATGCTGCCAATAAGGTCATCAGCCTCAAACCCTTCTTTTTCAAAAATCGGAACTTTAAAAGCGTTAAGAATTTCTTTTATTCCTTTGATTTGTTGATAAAGCTCGACCGGCGCTGGGGGTCTTTTAGCCTTATATTCCTTGTATTCTTTGTGTCGAAAAGTCGGCGCCGGCAGGTCAAAAGCAGCCGCCACAAAGTCCGGCTTTATTTCCTCTAAACTTTTTAGGAAAACCAAACAAAATCCATAAATAGCATTGACTAATTCTCCTTTTTTTGTCGTTAAGGCCGGCAAGGCATAAAACGCCCGATGTAAAACAGAATTAGCGTCAATGATAAGAAATTTTTTAACTGATGACATAAATATTTCCTCCTAAATTTTTTACCTTATCTTCTATTTCCATTAAGGTTAAGATGGTAGAAACTTTTTGAGAGGGGAAATTTGTTTTCTCAATAATTTCATCAATTGTTAAACTCCCATTTTGAAGAATTTTTAAAATTAGACTTTGTTCTGGGTTTTTTCCTTTTATTTCTTTTTTTTCAAAGGGTTTTAATTTTAATTCAGCCAAAATATCATTAGCGTTTTCCACTAACTTAGCGCCTTTTTTAATTAAAAAGTGAGGACCATTAGAGTTCAAAGAGTAAATCGAACCCGGCAAGGCAAAAAGTTTTCTTTCTTGGATTTTAGCCCATTTCGCAGTAATCAAAGCGCCTGATTTTAATTTTGCTTCTATAACTAAAACCCCTAAACTTAATCCAGAAATAATTCGATTTCTTTGAGGAAAATTTTCTTTCCAGCCAGGAGTGCCAGTAGGATATTCAGAAAGCAAACAACTCCCTTTTTCTAAAATTTTTTTAGCTAATTTTAAATTTTCTTTTGGATAAATGCTTTTTTCGTCTAAGCCGGTTCCCAGGACCGCGATTGTTCGGCCGCCAGCCTCTAATGCTCCTAAATGAGCAAAAGTGTCTATTCCTCTGGCTAAACCGCTTACAATAGTAATTCCCGCCATAGCTAAATGTTTAGCCAAAGAAAAAGCATTTTCTTTTCCATACCGAGAATAACGTCGAGTACCCACAATCGCTAAGCAGGCTTCATCTTTTTTTATTTCACCTCGGCAATAGAGAATTTTTGGAGAATTGGGAATTTTCTTTAATAGTAAAGGATAATTTTCTTCTCCAACTTCTATCTTTTTTATTTCACTTTTTAAAATGTCTTTAAACATTCTATTTAGTTAATGCTTTTTTTAAAAATTTTAATGTCTGATTGCAAAAATACAATTTTTTTTGGACTTAAATTTTTCTAAAAAGACAGACATTGGATTTATTATATCAAAGAACTAAAATTTTGCATATCGTTCAGATTAGTCTGTGGTACTATAAGATAATTTCTTATAGATACTGACTTTCGCTAATTAGATTGAGGCCATTTTCTTGTATTTCCTCTTATTTGATAAAGGGTTTCAAATAACTAGAGGGACAACCCATTTACCGAAAGTCAGCATGGAATACCTTAAAAGAAAATATGGAGATGTTCTTGAGGGGTTAAGGCTAAAGTTTAAACCAAAAAGGGTAACAAATTTGCCCTCAAAAGATAAAATAGAAATAGTAGATATGAGTAAGCGCTCTTTTTGTGGTATTGAAAGACACTGCGTAAATGTAAATACGAGAAAGTGGAAAGAGCTTATTAACATCGCAAAGCAAGAAATACTGACTCTCGTTAATTAAGTTGAAATCCTTTTCTTGTATTTCTTCTTATTTGATAAAGGATTTCAAGCAACTAGGGGGACAATCTATTTACCGAAAGTCAGTAAGTTGGCGTGAAGATGCATATTGTAAAATAGAAAAGTATCTCGCATCAACTAAGAATTAGGAACTCACTCTAAAGGAGCGTCTAAAAAAAGAGTGTCTTTGAATTTTAAAATTCAATTTCAGAATTTTTGGAATTCAAAAAAAAGACACCCTTTTTATTTTTGAATAAAAATAATTTTTTTGAAACATGCCATAATTATAATTTATGGTTGGGGAGTTTTTTTAAAGTCTTGTATAATAAAGATGTTGTTTAATAATATTTTGAGGTATTTTTATAATTTTTCCCTTTAAAAAACCTTATAAATAAAGGGTTTATATGGCATCAATTTACTAAAATTCACAAAAAACTTTATTAAACAACATCTTCAATTAAAAATCAAACAAGAAAAAAGGGTGGTCAAGAAGAAATGGCGGCCTCGACTTTCGCTTTAGTCTCAGTTGGTTGCGGATACCCCATTTTATTACGGATTACTGCATAAGGAGTTGTTTGGCGCATTTCTCCACTTTGCGCTTCCATAAATCAGGGTCTGTGGTATCAATCTCGGCGAAAATGGCGAATGGAAACTTTTTGAGTACCCATTTACCACCGCCCTGATTGATCCAGCGATAGTGATGAGGCGCGCGCCTCCACATCTCACGAACTTTCACCGCCGCGCCCTTCGATTGTTCGTTTCCTTGCCACTTAGACTTCGCGCCTCCGAAAAAATCGTCAACGCGATTGTGGTAGGTTGCGGTGAGGATGCGACCGACCATAACATCAACGTCGCAGTGGGCGCGAACGAAGACGAGGCGCGCGCCCGCTTTTCGCGCTTTCTCGCGAATGCTCGCGCGCTTCTTCTTGTCCACGAAGTCGGAATCGAGAATAACATTGCCGCCTTGCTTCACAACTTCGATGGCTGCGTTTTCGATGATGGCGCGCGATTTCTCGTAGCATTCGCTTTGTTTACGAAGCTCGACGCGAATATCGTCGCCCTCGATGACCGTAGCGCCGATGCGCTTAGCAAGTTCATGCGCCACCGAACTCTTGCCGGAACCAACGATGCCGATGATGGCTACGATGACCGGTTTCTCGGTTTTGCGCTTCTTAATGTCGAGCTTCGTCATGAACGCGTCTTGCGCCGTCCGCTCTTTCTTGGTAAATTTTTCGTGTTTGTGAACCATAACTCCAATTATATGCGGCAGAATGAATTCTGTCTCATCCGCATTCAGCACCTACATTTCTTATTTTTTTATTTGGTTTTCAACTGGAAAAGTGGTTATTCACTACCTTTCATTCTGCCGCTTGCAATTTTATCTCATTATTAAAAATTTTTCTTTTCCCCAAAATCAAAATATCATTCGAACCGGCCCTAAATAAATTTGCTTCGCAAATTTAACCGGGGCAGGTATTTTTTACAGACTCTTTGGCGGTTTTTATTTTTTATTAAGAATATAAATTACTATGGCTGTCTATAGTGATAAAAAGGCATTCGTTTTCATTAATAAATTTATAAATAGCTCTTAAGTCGCCTGTTATATTAACACTCCGATAATCGGTATATTTTCCTCTTAAAGGATGATTTTTTGTTGACTAACGATACGTTAAGGTGTAAAATGCTTAACGTATGCAAATAAA